>NZ_JARVTC010000009.1:0-111344 GCF_030208875.1 Pseudarthrobacter sp. MEB009 | reverse complement strand
GATTTACTACTAACCACCTAACCAACAGGTGTTGCAACGACCCCTAGAAACCGCCCCTTCCAAGGGGGCCGGGCTTTTCCGTGCCCGGATCCGGTGCCCGCAGCCTTCACAGCCCAGGCACAGGTCCGGCCGGTTTGTTGCACAGGATGGCCCGCGAGTGTGGATCCGACGCCGGCCTTCCGTGCCGGCACCTGATCCATAGGAGTAACGTGAGCGTCCTTGCCCGCAGTGTAGGCAACGCCTTCAGAAACAAGGTCCGCACGGCCGCCGTGGTGGCAGTGCTGGCCGTTGCCATCGGACTGGCCCTGGCCATGCTGGTGGCCAACCAGGCCGTTGGCGCCAAAGTCCAGGAACTCAACGCGTCCGTGGGGACGGTCCTCACCGTAAACCCTGCCGGTGGCCAGGGCTTCGAAGGCGGCGGCGAGCCGCTCACCGCCAACCAGGCAGCCACCGCGGCGGCCGTGCCCAACGTCAGTGCCGTCGTCGGAACCTCATCCCTGCGCCTGCGTAACGCCACCGAAGCTGCGGCCCAGACCGCTGCCGGCGGCCAGGGCGGGCCGGGCGGCCAGGGCGGGCCCGGCGGCCAGGCCGCGGCAACACTGACCACCAGCCTCACCGCGGCCGTTGACGCCGGCACGTTGGGGAACCGCAACCAGGCAAGCGGCACCACGGGCACCACCCAGCCGGTCCGGTCGCTGCCCATCACCGCCACCGGTGTCGGCGCCGAAGTGGACACAGCCGGCAAGGCCCTGAACATCACAGCAGGCACCGGGCTGGGCGACTACTCCGCGGAATCCACCAACGCGCTGCTGGGGACCACGCTGGCCGCGAAGAACAACCTCGCCATCGGGTCCACGTTCACCATCAACGACCAGACGTACACCGTGGCGGGCCTGTTCGACGCCGGCACCACGTTCGGCAACAACGCCGCCTACCTGACGCTCCCCACCGCCCAGGCCCTGGCCGGGGTGCCCGGCGAGCTGTCCAGCATGATTGTCACCGTGGACTCGCTGGAGAACGTCGACACGGCGAAGACCGCGCTGCAGGCCGCCCTCGGCACCGACGCGGCGGACGTCACCCAGGGCCAGAACCTTGAGACCGCCGTCAGCTCGCTGGGCAGCGTCAAGAACATTTCCTTCATCGCTTTCATCGCCGCCCTCGGCACGGCCGGACTGATCATCCTGCTGATCATGGTGATGCTGGTCCGCGAGCGCCGCCGGGAAATCGGTGTGCTCAAGGCCATCGGCGCGCCCAACCGCACCATCGGCCTGCAGTTTGTCCTCGAAGCCCTGGTCCTCGCGGCCCTGGGCAGCGCGGCTGGCGCCATTATCGCCTCCTTCGCCAGCGGCGGCATCGCCTCGGCACTGATCAGCACCAACACCACCAGCACGACGACGGCAGCCACCACCGGGCGCGGCGCGGCCATGGCCGGGGCTGCCGGCGGAGCGGGGATGCCCGGCGGCGGCGCAGGATTCCCCGGCGGGCAGGGCGGTCCGTTCGGCGGCGCTTCCCAACTGCTGACGTCCGTCACGGCGAGCGCCTCGCCCGGCGTGATTGCCGGCGGAATCGCCGCAGTCTTCGGTGTGGCGATCATCGGCGCACTGGTGCCGGCCCTGCTGACAGCACGCATCCGTCCCATCGAAGTCCTGCGAGGAGAATAGCCATGATTGAAGTCAAGAACCTGGTCCGCACCTTCAACTCCGGTGACCGCACCATCAAACCCGTCAACGATGTCAGCTTCGAACTCGCCCAGGGCACCCTGGCCTCCATTGTGGGCAAGAGCGGCAGCGGAAAGAGCACCCTGCTGTCCCTGCTCGGGGCCCTGGACAAACCCACCAGCGGCGACGTTGTGGTCAACGGCGTGAGCCTGGCCAAAATGCCGGACCGGAAACTGACGGAATACCGGCGCCGGGACATCGGGTTCGTTTTCCAGCAGTTCAACCTGATCCCAAATCTGTCCGCCGTCGATAACGTGATGCTGCCGATGGAATTCGCCGGCCTCCGCAGGGCTGCCCGCCTGCAGCGGGCCAGGGAGCTGCTGGAGCAGGTGCAGCTGGATCCGGAGAAACACGGGCGGCGGGTCAACAGGCTCTCCGGTGGCGAGCAGCAGCGCGTGGCCATTGCCCGCGCACTGGCCAACGAACCCAAGCTGATCCTCGCGGATGAGCCCACCGGCAACCTGGACGAGCAGACCGGTGACCACATCATCGAACTGCTCAGCAGCCTCCGCCGGGAGCACAACACCACTATCCTGGTGGTCACCCACGACAGGGCATTGGCCAACAAGACCGACAGGCGCTTCCGCCTGCAGCAGGGCAAGCTGACCGAAGAGCCGGTCCGCGCCAAAGCCGTGGCTGGTGCGTCGGCCTAGTTCCGGGCGCCGGGTGCAGCGGGGCGGGGCCCGCAAGGCCCCGCCCCTCAGGCATGTCCGACGCCGGCGGGCCCCTGCCTGAATGAGAGGATGGTCACCATGACTACGCCCATCGCCACGCCGTGGCTGACCAGCCAGTCCGATTCCGATCCCCGCTCCGCCACCGGCAAACCGCTGCGCTGGGGCATCATCGCCACGGGTGGGATCGCCAGGTCCGTGACCGGGGACCTGGCGATGCTGGCGGATGCGGAGCTGCATGCCGTCAGCTCGCGGAGCCAGGCGTCCGCGGACGCCTTCGCGGCGGAGTACGGGGTGGGGCACGCCTACGGTGACGACGGCGGTGTACCCGGCTATCAGCGGCTTCTCGCCGATGATGCGGTGGACGTGGTTTACGTGGCCACCCCGCATGCGCAGCACCACAAAATCGTCCTGGCGGCGCTGCAGGCCGGAAAGCACGTCCTCTGCGAAAAGGCCCTGACCATCAATGCGCGTGAGGCCGCCGAGCTGATCGGGATGGCGAGGAGCGGGAACCTGTTCCTGATGGAAGCGGTATGGAGCAGGTTCCTGCCCTCCATGCAGCGGGCGTTTGAGATTGCGGCGTCCGGCGAACTGGGAGACATCCACTGGGTCACTGCCGACCTGGGCTTCCCGGCCCCCTACTCCCCCACGGCCCGGCTTTGGGCCCGGCAGGACGGCGGCGGAGCGCTGCTGGACCTGTCCGTGTATCCGCTGCTGTGGGCTTTGGGAACCCTGGGGTTTCCGCAGACCGTCAGTGCCACAGGTGTGGTCAATGACGACGGCGTTGACGCCCAGAATGCCATGACGCTCGGCTACAACGGCGGCGCCCAGGCTCAGCTCACCTCGTCCCTCCTGGCGCACGGGCCACGGACCGCTACCGTCGCCGGAAGCCTGGGCTTCCTCCAGACCGTAGGATCCATCAATAATCCGCGCGAAATCATGATCGCCAGCGGCTGGGATGACCGCCGGACCGAAACGTTCGAGACAGTTGGCCGCGGGTACACCTACGAGCTGCGGGAGGTAACCCGCTGCATCCAGCAGGGCCTGACCGAAAGCCCGGTCATGCCGCTGGACGACTCTTTGAACACCATGCGCCTCTTCGACGGGGTGCGCGGGCAGCTCGGCGTCAGCTACCCCAACGACCGGCACTGACGGCGGCACCGGACCGTTCCCTAAGCCCCACCGGCCAGCTATCCACGCGGGCCGTGGACGTATACTTTGCGTACAGGATTCCCGCAGCTACCAGGAGGAATACGTCATGGTGGCGGAAGTGCCCAGTTCCATCACACAGGAGATGGTCGGCGGCCGGTACAAGTTGGGTGAGGTGATTGGTCGCGGCGGGATGTCCGCCGTGTACTGCGCCCGGGACGAAAATCTGGGCCGCGACGTGGCCCTCAAACTCTTCGCACCGCAGGCTCCGGACGCCGATGACCTGAAGCGGCAGGAAGCGGAAATCCAGCTTCTGGCGACGCTGAACCATCCCGGGCTGGTCACCCTGTTCGACGCCGGAACCGACGAAAGGGTTCCTGACGAACCACGGCCGTTCCTCACCATGGAACTCGTGGCGGGCCAGGACCTGCGCAGCCGCATCAGGCACAGCCTGGTGCCCTTGGACGAGCTCTCTGTCATCGGCGCCGGCATTGCCGACGCGTTGGCGTACGTCCACGGCCTCGGCATCATCCACCGCGACATCAAACCCGGGAACATCCTGCTGGTGCAGAACCGGCCGGGAGAGCCCGTACGGCCCAAACTGACGGACTTTGGCATTGCCAGGATCGTTGATGCCACCCGGCTGACCTCTACGGGAACCATGGTGGGAACGGCAGCCTACCTCAGCCCCGAGCAGGCCCAGGGCGAACCGCTGACCGGCGCAACGGATATCTACTCGCTGGGCCTTGTCCTCCTGGAATGCATCAAGGGTGTGGTGGAGTACCCCGGCAGCGCGATCGAATCCGCAGTGGCGCGGCTGCACCGTGCCCCGGAGATCCCGGACGACCTGCCCGGCGAATGGGCCGACCTGCTCCGCTCCATGACCTCGATCGAACCCTTGGAGCGGCCCGCAGCCGCCGACATCGAAGCTTCGCTGCGGCAGGCCCTCGTCTCACCGGAGTCCACACCCGGCGGGCTCGTTTCGGACACCACCAGGGTACTCCCGGCCATGCCCTTCCACCCGCCATCCGTCACGGTCGAGGAGACCACGGAAAGCACTGGATCCCAGACGCTGCCGCCCGCGTCGGACACCCCCAGTGAACCACGCCCAAAGTGGAGGTCCCGGCTCGGGCTGATCCTCGCCCTTCTGGCGGCATTCGCGGTGGTAGTCACCGTTGTCCTTCTGAACCTGCTTCCCGATGCGTCCGGCGTTGTGCCCTATCCCGAAGTAACCGGCACCCTGGGCGACCAGCTTGAGAACCTGCAAAGGAGCGTGGAGCCATGAGAACGTCCCTCCCTCCGAAGCGGTGGCGACGGATCCCGGTGATCTGGTCCGCCGCCCTCCTTGCGCTGGGCCTGCTGGCCGGCTGCTCCGGCGGCGAAACAGGGCTGCAGCGCGACACTGCCCGGCAACTCCAGGAACGCGTCCTGGAAGTGACCCAGGCGTCGGCGAAAAATGACCCGGCCGCGGCACTCAAGGCCCTGGACAGCCTGGACGCGGAGTTGGATGCTGCCCTGGCGAAGGGCCAGATCTCCACGGAGCGGCATAAGAGCGTCACCACGATCGCCGACGGTGTCCGCGCCGACCTGCAGGCGGACCTGGCGGCGGCCCAGAAAGCTGCCGAGGACGCCAGGATTGCGGCGGAGAAGGCGGCGGCTGAGAAGGCAGCGGCGGAAAAGGCCGCCACGAAACCACCCGCGTCGCCGGAGACCGTTGTGCCGGCTCCGGCTGCCACGGAGGCGCCTGCCCCGGACCCAGGCAGCGGCAACAGCGACTCCAACTCCGGCGATAACGGCAACGACAGCGGCTCCAATAACGGGAACGGCAACGACGGCGGGGACAAAGGCAAAGGCAAGGACAAAAACTAGAGCCGCGTTTGGTCGCCGCCCCACCCATCCGCTGACGACGGCGGCCGCCCGGCGTGCGGGGGACGTCCGGCTGGTCAGTTGTTCCGTCAGTCCGTACCGGCCGGGGTGCCCAGGTCCGGCAGGGTTGCAGCCCGGCCGGTGACGAGTCCCAGGACAGCAGCCAGTGCCGGCCAGGAACTGTTGCCGGGCCTGGTCCGGGCGTAAGCACGCATCCGGACTACGGGGTCCGCCAACGGGAGCAGGGTGACGCCCGGGGCGGGCCTCCGGTTGGCCGGCAAAAGCCCCACACCCATTCCTGCGACAATCAGGTCCTCCACAAGATCTAGACTGTCTGCCTGATGCCTGACGTGGGGCTCGAAACCCGCCATGGAAGAAATCAGCCGCAGGACCTCCTCATCAGCCCGGTTCCGGGAATTGCCGATCCAGTCCCGTTCCCGCAGGGACCAAAAAATCTCCTGTGCAGTCCCGCTGACAGCGGCCGCGGAGTCCGGCACGCCCAGGCTCCACAGCGTGCTCCACAACGCGATGGAATCAAACTCCCTCCCGGCCCTGTCCGGCGCCAGCGTGTAATCGTAGGTCAGCGCCAGGTCCACCTCGTCGGCAGCCAGCAGGGCCAGCGCCTCGGCCGGTTCGTGCTCCCGGACCTCGATCTTCACATCCGGGTGGCTGCCGGCCAGGTCACCCACGATCGGCATGATGATGCTGCGGACTGCGGTGACGAAGCCGGCCACGCGCACGGTACCGGCAGGCTCCGCTGCAGGGTCCAGTTCGGCAGTGGCAGCGTTGACGGCCGCGACGATGAGGCCGGCATGATGGGCCAGCCGGCGGCCTGCCGGGGTGAGCCGCACTCCCCTGCCCACCGGTTCCAGCAGCGGGGTTCCGGCTTCGCGCGCCAAAGCCGCGATCTGCTGGGAGACGGTGGAGGTGGTGGTGCCCAGGATATCCGCCACGTGGCGCATCGACCCCTGGCGAGAGAGTTCGAGCAGTACTTCGAGGCGCCGCGTTTCCATAAACCCAATTGTGCATGATTTGTGGACGGTTTATGCATCTTTGTCACGTGGACGCCAACAGACAGTTCCGGTCTACTGGACGGATGCCCAGCACACACAAAGAACACACCAGCGCCCGGACCGGAACAGCAATGGCTGGCGCAGCCATGTGTTGCGTCCAGCTCGGACTGGCAGCCTCCATCGGACTGAGCGACAGGCTGGGCGCGGACGGCGTCGCGTGGTTGCGGCTGGCCTGGGCCGCCGTGATCCTCGTGGCATTCACCCGACCGTGGCGCTCCCGGTTCACCCGGTCGGGCCTGCTCACCTGCGTGGCGCTGGGAGTCGTCACCGCCGGCATGACACTTTTGTTTATGGCGGCGGCCGTGCGGATTCCGCTGGGCACCGCCAGCGCCCTGGAATTCCTGGGGCCGCTGTCCGTTGCCGTCATCAGGGGCAGGACAGCAGGTCGCTGGTGGGCCGTGGTTGCTGCCGTGGGCGTGCTGGCCCTGACCGAACCATGGCATGGCGGCACCGATCTGGCCGGAGTGCTGATGGCGCTGGGCGCCGCGGCCTGCTGGGCCGGCTACATCCTCCTCACCCAAAAGGCCGGCGACGAGGTCAGCGGCCTCCAGGCGCTGGCCGTCTCGATGCCCGTCGCCGCTGTGGCTGCCACCGTGGTGGTGGGGCCGGCCGTCTTCGCCCACCTTGACTGGCAGTTGTTGCTGGTGGGCGCGGGCCTGGCCCTGCTGATGCCGGTGATCCCGTTCAGCCTGGAACTGCTGGCCCTCCGCCGCCTGAAAGCCTCCGTGTTCGGCACCCTGATGAGCCTGGAACCTGCCATCGCCGCCGCCGTCGGCTTTGTGGTGCTGGGCCAGGCTCCGGGGCTGATTGCACTGCTGGGCGTGGCACTGGTGGTGGCGGCCGGCGTCGGCGTGACCCTCCAGCCGGGCCGGACGCGCCAGCCGGTCGCCGCCTGACGGCAGACGGCAGACGCCTAACGGAAGCCGCCAGCGCCAAATCAAGCCAGGCCAATCCATCCCACCAACAAAAAAACAAAAAGTGGCGCCGCCCCGGTCCGGGACGGCGCCACTTCAGCAGGGCGTGAAGGTTAGTTCAGCGTGGAAATGACCTTGTTGAGCGTGGCGGACGGCCGCATCACGGCGGATGCCTTGGCGCTGTCCGGGTGGTAGTACCCGCCCACGTCAACTGCGGAACCCTGTACTGCGGCGAGCTCGCCCACAATGGTTTCCTCCTTGGCGGAGAGCTCCCCGGCGATGGCGCTGAACGAGGCGGCCAGGTCGGCGTCGGCCGTCTGCTTGGCCAGTTCCTCAGCCCAATAGCGGGCCAGGAAGTAGTGGCTGCCACGGTTGTCCAACTCGCCGGCGCGGCGGCTGGGCGACTTGTTTTCCAGCAGGAAGGTTCCGGTGGCGCGGTCCAGCGTGTCGGCCAGGACCTGCGCGCGGGCGTTGCCCGTGGTGGTGGCGAGGTGCTCGAAGCTGACGGCCAGGGCCAGGAACTCGCCCAGGCTGTCCCACCGCAGGTGGTTTTCCTTGATGAGCTGCTGGACGTGCTTCGGGGCCGATCCGCCGGCGCCGGTTTCGAAGAGTCCGCCACCGTTCATCAGCGGCACCACGGAGAGCATCTTGGCGCTGGTTCCCAGTTCCAGGATGGGGAACAGGTCCGTGAGGTAGTCGCGGAGGACGTTGCCGGAGACGGAGATGGTGTCCTCGCCCTTGCGGATGCGCTCCAGGGTGAAGGCGGTGGCCTTGACCGGCGAGAGGATCTGCAGGTCCAGGCCGTCAGTGTCGTGGTCCTTGAGGTACTCGTTGACCTTGGCAATCAGGTTGGCATCGTGCGCGCGGGTTTCGTCCAACCAGAACACCGCGGGCGTCTGGGAAGCGCGGGCGCGGGTGACGGCCAGCTTGACCCAGTCGCGGATCGGGGCGTCCTTGGTCTGGCAGGCGCGCCAGATGTCACCTTCGGAAACGGTGTGTTCGATCAGGACGGTGCCGGCGCCGTCGACGATCTGGACGGTTCCCGCTTCCTGGAGCTCGAAGGTCTTGTCGTGGCTGCCGTATTCCTCGGCGGCCTGCGCCATGAGGCCCACGTTCGGGACCGTGCCCATGGTGGTGGGATCGTAGGCGCCGTGGGCGCGGCAGTCGTCCAGGACAACCTGGTAGATGCCGGCGTAGGAGCTGTCCGGGAGGACTGCCAGCGTGTCGGCTTCCTGGCCGTCCGGGCCCCACATGTGGCCGGAGCTGCGGATCATGGCGGGCATGGATGCGTCCACGATGATGTCAGAGGGGACGTTCAGGCTGGTGATGCCCTTGTCCGAGTCCACCATGGCCAGCGCCGGGCCGTCTTCGAGGCCCTTGGTGATCAGGTTCTGGACGCCTTCGCGGACGTCCGCGGGCAGGTCGTCCAGGCCGCTGAGGATGGCGGCGAGGCCGTTGTTGGGGCTCACGCCGGCAGCTGCAAGCTGCTTGCCGTAGGTCTCGAAGAGTTCCGAGAAGTAAGCCTTCACCACGTGGCCGAAGATGATGGGGTCGGAGACCTTCATCATGGTGGCCTTCAGGTGCGCGGAGAAGAGGACGCCTTCTTCCTTGGCGCGGGCCACCTGGGCCTTGAGGAATTCGTCCAGGGCGGCGGCGCGCATCACGGTGCCATCGATGACCTCGCCGGCCAGGACGGGGAAAGCCTTCTTCAGGACCTTGACCGAACCGTCTTCACGGACCAGCTGGATGGCGATGGTGCCGTCCTCGCCGATCACCACGGACTTCTCGTTGGAGCGGAAGTCGTTTTCGTCCATGGTGGCAACGTTGGTCTTGGAGTCGGGGCTCCAGGCGCCCATGGAGTGCGGGTTCTGGCGGGCGTAGTTCTTGACGGACAGGGGCGCGCGGCGGTCCGAGTTACCCTCGCGCAGCACCGGGTTCACAGCGGAGCCCTTGATCTTGTCGTACCGCGAGCGCACGGCGGTTTCCTCGTCCGAGGAGGGGTTGTCCGGGTAATCCGGCAGCGCGTAGCCCTGACCCTGCAGCTCTGCAATGGCGGCCTTCAGCTGCGGAATGGAGGCGCTGATGTTGGGCAGCTTGATGATGTTGGCTTCCGGCGCCTTCGCCAGTTCGCCAAGTTCGGCGAGGGCGTCGCCGCTTTGCTGCTCCGGCGTCAGGTAGTCACCGAACACGGCGATGATGCGGCCGGCGAGCGAAATGTCGCGGGTCTCCACCTCCACACCTGCAGTCGAAGCAAACGCCTCGATGATGGGCAGGAACGAATAGGTAGCCAGCATCGGCGCTTCGTCGGTGTGGGTGTAGATGATCTTGGACATGCGCGGGCGTCTCCCTGAAGGTCGGCTTGGTTGTGAAATTTTTGTCTATTTCACCAAGTACAACTTACCCGAGGACGCGGGTTTGAACCCTACCGGGACCTATGCGTTACCGCGGCGGTGAGCCGGACTGCAGCGATGGAGAACGCACGACGGCGGCACGCACCCGGGTGCCCGGCCGCCGTCGTGCGCTGGCCGGCATAGCCCACCCACGAGCAATACATGAGATGTCACTACTATTTACAAACTTGTCATATCCGGATATGTTCCCTAAGTCACACCGGCCCAACCCCACGGGCCGGCCCAAACGTTCAGACAGGACAACTATGACTCGCACCAAGTCTCTGGCCACCAGCCTCCTGAGCCTTTCAGCAGCAGCCATTCTGGCACTCAGCGCCGCAGGATCAGCCACCGCTGCCCCGGCTCCCGCCGAGGACAAGTCAGCCCCTTCCGTCACCGGCACCGCCGTCGAGTCCGCAGGCGCAGCCGATTACTGGACCGCCGACCGGATGCTGACCGCCGTCCCTGCGGACCAGCGGGCCAACCGCGCAGTGCAGCGCTCCCTTGGCCTGGACCGTGCGCTGGTGGCAAAGGGCGCTCCCACCTCCGTCGAACCCCTTGCCGCCAAGACCCCGGTCCTGAAGGCCGCCAGCGAATCCCCCGTGGCCCACATCGGCAAGATCTTTTTCACCCAGGGCGGCCAGAACTACGTGTGCTCCGGCAACTCCGTGGCAGCCACCAACAAGAGCACCGTGTCCACCGCCGGCCACTGCCTCAACGAGGGCCCCGGCGCGTTTGTCACCAATTTCGTTTTTGTTCCCGCTTACAACAACGGCGCCGCACCGTACGGCAAGTGGGCGGCCAAGGCCCTCTACGCCCCCGCGCAGTGGACCGGCCAGGGCAACATCCAGTACGACACCGGCTTCGCCGTGGTCTCCCCGCTCAACGGCCGCACCCTCGCCGACACCGTGGGCGCCTCCGGGGTCCAGTTCAACGCCGCCCGCGGGCTGACCTACAAGGCCTTCGGTTACCCGGCCGCCTCCCCGTTCAACGGCCAGACCCTCAAGAGCTGCGCTGGAACCGCCACGAACGACACCGTCAACCCCGGCGGCACCACCCAGGGCATCCCCTGCGACATGACCGGCGGTTCCTCAGGCGGCCCCTGGTTTGTGGGCAGCAGCTCCACCGGCAAGCAGAACTCCGTCAACAGCTACGGCTACGGCCAGAACTCCACCAAAATGTACGGCCCGTACTGGGGCACCGTGATCCAGCAGACGTATGCCACCGCGGCAGCATCCTGACCGGACCCCGGCCCACCCGGAAACCGTCAGCCACAGCGACGTGAGCCAGTCAGCCGGGGAGATCCTCGCGTACTGGACGGAGCAGCGGATGGCGGAGGCAACTCCCCCGGACCTGCGGCGGCCGGCCCCGGATGATGCTGATCCGGACGCCGCGCACCCCGGCTCCTGAGGCGGACTGATTAAGCAGCGACGGCGCCCGTCCCCTGAGAAGGGGGCGGGCGCCGTCGTTCATGTCAGTGGAAGAAGTGCCGCGCACCCGTGAAGTACATCGTGATGCCGGCGGCGTTGGCCGCTGCCACCACTTCCTCGTCACGGACGGAGCCGCCGGGCTGGACCACGGCGCGGACGCCGGCGTCGATCAGGATCTGCAGGCCGTCGGCGAACGGGAAGAACGCGTCCGACGCTGCCACCGCACCGCGGGCTCGCTGCGGGGCGCCGGTGGAATCGGCGTTTGAGGCTCCGCCGGCGCCGTCGACATCCGAGTCAACGGTGACGCCCAGCGTGTTGGCCCGCTCCACGGCGAGGCGGCAGGAGTCCAGGCGGTTGACCTGGCCCATGCCGATGCCGACGGCCGCGCCGTCGTTCGCCAGCAGGATCGCGTTGGACTTGGCTGCACGGCAGGCGGTCCAGGCGAAGGCGAGGTCGGCGAGTGTCTTCTCGTCTGCTGCCGCACCTGCTGCGAGGGTCCAGTTGGCGGGGTTATCGCCGTCGGCGTCCACCTTGTCGGCCATCTGCACCAGCACGCCGCCGGATACCTGGCGGATTTCTGACGGGTAGCGGCCGTAGCCTTCCGGCAGGGCCAGCAAGCGGATGTTCTTCTTCTTGGAGAGGATCTCCACGGCTTCGGGCTCGAAGGACGGGGCAATGACCACCTCGGTGAAGATGCCGGCCACTGTCCGGGCCATGCCGGCGGTGACGGTGCTGTTCGCGGCAATCACGCCGCCGAAAGCCGACACGGGGTCGCAGGCGTGGGCCTTGGCGTGGGCGTCGGCGATGGGATCTTCGGCGTCCGCCCCGCCCACTGCGACACCGCACGGGTTGGCGTGCTTGATGACGGCCACTGCCGGTTCGGTGAAGTCGAACGCTGCGCGGAGGGCGGCATCGGCGTCCACGAAGTTGTTGTAGCTCATTGCCTTGCCGTGGATCTGCTCGGCCTGGGCGATGCCGGCCGGGGCGGCCTTGTCCACGTACAGGGCTGCCTGCTGGTGCGGGTTTTCGCCGTAGCGAAGTACCTCGGAGCGTTCCAGCGAGAGGCCGGCGTAGGCGGGCCAGTCGATGATGCCGTCGCCGTCCTCGTCCAGGAACTGGCTGGCCGTCCAGCTGGCCACGGCGGTGTCGTACGACGCGGTGTGCGCGAACGCCTTGGCGGCCAGCCGGCGTCGTGTCTTCAGGTCGAAGCCGCCTTCAGCCGCGGCGGTGACCACGGCGCCGTAAAAGGTGGGGTCAACAACAATGGCGACGGCGGCGTGGTTCTTCGCTGCCGAGCGCACCATGGCTGGTCCGCCAATGTCGATCTGCTCCACCACGTCGTCCTGCGCGGCGCCGGACTTGACGGTCTCCACGAACGGGTAGAGGTTCACCACCACCAGGTCGAAGGCCTCGATTTCCATGCCTGCGAGGGTTTCCATGTGGGCCGGGACGCGGCGGTCGGCGAGGATGCCGCCGTGCACGCGCGGGTGCAGGGTCTTGACGCGGCCATCAAGCATCTCCGGCGAACCGGTGACTTCCTCGACCTCCTGGACGGGGATGCCGGCGGCGGCGATCTTCTTGGCGGTGGAACCGGTGGACACCAGCTTCACGCCGGCTGCGTGCAGGCCGGCGGCGAGCTCCTCCAGGCCGGTCTTGTCGTAGACCGAGATCAGGGCCCGGCGGATGGGGACTCGGTCGATGGACACGCGCTCATGCTGCGTAAAGCTCACAGATGTCTCCGTCTTTTCTCGCGGAACAGTGCCGCGGTTGGTGGGGATACCGCCAGTTTATCGCGAAGCGGCGATTGCTCCGCGTGGCGCCGGCAGTGTGAACGTCAGCGGGCGGCGCTATGGTTTTCCCAGGAGGCTGCAATGAATACTTACACCACTGTGCCCAGCGGCGAACAGGTGGTCCAGGAACTGCCCTGGCGCTGGAAAGTCCAGGGCAGGATCTTCGTGATCGGTGGCCTCGGCTTTATGTTCGACGCCTGGGATGTGACCCTCAACGGGATCCTGATCCCGCTGCTCTCAACACACTGGGCCCTGTCCGCCGGCGAGGTGGCGTGGGTGGGCACGTCCAACCTCATCGGAATGGCCGTCGGCGCCTTCGTTTGGGGAACCATCGCGGACACCATCGGGCGTAAAAAGGCGTTCACCGCCACGCTGCTGATCTTCTCCATCTTCACGGTGCTGGGCGCGTTCTCCCCCGACTTCATCTGGTTCTGCATCTTCAGGTTCATGGCCGGGTTTGGCCTGGGCGGCTGCATTCCGGTGGATTACGCGCTGGTGGGAGAGTTCACCCCACGCAAGCAACGCGGCAAGGTGCTCACCGCGATGGACGGCTGGTGGCCGGTGGGTGCCGCCCTGGCCGGCTTTGTCTCGGCCGGACTGGTGGCCCTTTATGGCGACTGGCGATTGACCATGCTGGTGATGGTGCTCCCGGCCCTGCTGGTGTTCTGGGTCCGGCGCAGTGTCCCCGAGTCCCCGCTGTTCCTCATCCGGAAGGGTCGCCGCGACGAAGCTGCCAAGGTGATTGACGGGCTGGTGGCGGCCACCGGGGCGGAGCCGCGGGCTTACAGCCTGCCCGAGGCCCAGGATGTGCCGCGGCTTTCCGCCGGCAGCGCCTGGCACCAGCTCCGGGCGGTGTGGCAGTTCAATTGGAAGATCACAGCGACTGCTTGGTCCCTGTTCTTCAGCATCCTGCTGGTCTACTACCTGTCCCTGACGTGGATGCCCCGGATCCTGATCCAGGCCGGGTTCGCCGAGTACAAGGCCTTTGTGACCACGGCGTCCATGGCCGCCGTCGGACTTCTTGGCGTTATTGTGGCGGCGTTGCTGGTGGAGCGCGTGGGCCGCAAGTGGATCCTGGCCATCACCGGCCCGCTGTCAGCCCTGACCCTGGTGATTGTCGCGTTTGTGGTGGACATTCCCACGGCCGCGGTGTTCTGGCTGCTGGTGTTCGGGTTTGTGGTGCAGGTGGCTATTCCGGTCCTTTACGCGTACGTGTCCGAGCTGTATCCTACGGAGCTGCGGGGAACGGGCTTCGGCTGGGCGTCAACGTTCTCGCGGCTCGGCGCCGGTTTCGGCCCGCTCATTTTCGCGAACTACTTCTGGCCGGAGCTGGGCCTCGCGACCTCCTTCGCCCTGGCCGGCGGACTGATTGTGCTCGCAGTGGTGTGGATGGCGTTCTCGTCGCCGGAGACCAAGCAGCGCCGGCTGGACTGACCCCTCCCTCCTCCTCCCCCCCAACCCCTCCCCTCCCAACTGACTCGCAGTTGTTGTCGTTTTGAGCCCCCAAAACGACAACAACTGCGAGTCAGTTGGGTCTAGGTCCCGGGCCAGCCCCTATCCAGCATCGCGGCGCGGACCTTGCGGACGGCGGCGCCCGCCTCGTGGCGCATGTGGCGTTTGGAGATGCGCATCAGCAGCCATCCGGCCCTGCTGAAATCTTCTTCGCGGGCGATGTCCCGGACTATCTGCGCGGCGTCGGAATGCCCCTCGCCCTCATATTCCGCCGCCACCTTGTACTCGGGATAGGACAGATCGGGCTGGCGGACGACGCCGAAGCCCAAGTCCGTGGGCGCGTTCAACTCCGGCTCGGGCAGTCCTGCGTCCTCCAATGCCAGCCGCAGCCGCGTTTCCTGCGCGGAATCCGATCCCACCCTCGACCGCTCCAGCGCCAGCCGAGCCTTCTGGATTCCGGGAGTTCCCTTGTGCCGGTCCAGCATCTCAGCCAGACCTCCGGCAGTGGCATACGGTTCCGTGCGTCCTTCGAACTCCGGCCGCGGGTGACGCACCAGATGATCGGCCACAACAGTGATCTCCTCAACGCTCATCCGCCGTGAACAGTCCAGCCATGTCCGAAGCCGCGTGGTGATCAAGAGCCCGTTCAGGTTGGTGATTTCGTCGTCGAAAAACTGGCCAACATGGCCAACCACGCCCCGCCTTCGAACGATCGCCATGGTGTCCGGCCGCGAAATGTGGATGAGACCGGTCTTGGACCCCGGCAGGAACCCTGGAAACCCCCAGAGTACAAAGGCGGTGGCGTGTGATGCGGCGGAGAAGCTGGTCACCTGCGAAAAAGGACGCACATCTTCCAGTGTGTTTCCGCAGGCCGGACCCGTGCGCGGGCCACCACTGGGCACCCGGATACCCCTGCTGGGCGAGTGCAGCGATACGTGCCGCAACCGCCTGAAGCTGACGCCGGCGTCGACCGCTTCCTGGAAGGTGAACGCGGCCAGATCAAGCTGCGCCGGCAACGGACGGGGAGTCTTCACCCCTTCATGATGGCAAACCGGGTGGGACGGTTCCGGAGTTATCCACAGGCATGCAGTCCCCCACCCAACTGACTCGCAGTTGTTGTCGTTTTGAGGGCTCAAAACGACAACAACTGCGAGTCAGTTGGGAGAGAGGGGGCTATTCAGTCCGGGAGGGCGCAGCGAGGGTTGCCAGCGTGGACACCAGCAATCGGCGCTCCACCACCTTGATCCGCTCGTGCAGGGTTTCCTCGGTGTCGGTTTCCTCGATGGCCACGGCTTCCTGCGCGATGATGGGGCCGGTGTCCACTCCGGCGTCGGCCCAGTGGACAGTGCAGCCGGTGACCTTGACCCCGTAGGCCATGGCATCCCGGACGCCGTGCGCACCGGGGAAGGCCGGCAGCAGGGCGGGATGCGTGTTCAGGTATTTGCCTTCAAACGCGTCGATGAAGGACGGGCTGACGATCCGCATAAAGCCGGACGACACCACGATGTCCGGGGTGAACGCGGCCACCGCTTCGGTCAGGGCAGCGTTCCATTCCGCGCGGTCCGGGTGCGCTTTGAAATCCACCACAAACGTGGGGATCCCGGCGGCTGCGGAGCGTTCAACGCCGTAGGTGCCCGGCCGGTCGGCTCCCACCGCCGCAATGTCGACGTCGAGCTCCCCCGCTTCAACCGCGTCTATGACTGACTGGAGATTGGACCCGGTTCCGGAAACGAGGACAACGATACGCATGGGACTAGCTTATGGGCACGCTCGCGTAGGCTGGAAAACATGAACAGCACACCGGATCCAGGCGGGCCCCAGCAAACGAAGGCCCCGCTCAGTGAGGCAGCCAAGGCCTCCCTGGCCAGGACCCGGTCCCTGTTCCGGATGTTTATTGTCTCCGTGCTGGGGGCCTACTTCGTGTACCAGCTGGATGTGGGCTACCTCTGGCTGACCGCCATCCTCACGGCGGCAAGCATTGCCCTGGGCATCGTCCTGCTGGTCCGGGAGGCGAAGTACCGGCAATCCAGGCTGGTGATGTTTGGTGCCATCTCGGGGCTGGTGGTTTCAGCGGTGATGGCGCTGGTGATCATGGTCACTGCGTTGTTCTACGGCGACGTCAGCGACTACCAGGCCTGCGAGAGACGGGCCCTGACGGACCAGGCGCATTCGTCCTGCATGGTGCAGCTTCAGGATGCGTTTCCCGGCGCACCCTGATCCGGCAGCCGGCACCCGGCAGCCGGCACCCGACAGCCGCCACCAGCACCGGCTTAATGCACCAGCTGCGCGTTGTGCTCCGGCACCGTCTGCCCGCGTTCCAGCCAGGGTCCGGCCGCGTAACCGATCACGACGCCCATCCCCACCTCGGCGGCCACCCAGACTCCCGTCCACAGCGGGTCAGGCCCAATGTCGGTCAGCCGTCCCAGTCCGGCTGAGCCCCGCGCCAGGAATGCGGCCCCCATGGCCAGCAGTCCCGCGGCCAGCCCGGCGAGCAGGCCCAGCACCAGCGTGGATGCCGACGCCGTGAACCAGCGGGCACGGATTTTGATGGACAGCCATTCGTCGAAGTGGTTTTCACCTTCGCGGAGGAACCACCAGCCCGCCAGGACACCGGCCAGCACGGGAACCATCAGCGCCACGAAGCCAAACTCCAGCCCGCCCGCCGGAATCGCGGCCAGCACCGGAACCGAGGGCAGCGGCCCCACGGCCGTGGCCAGCGGGCCCACCTGGGATCCGGCACCCATGGCGAACCCCGCCCCGGAGGTCCAGGACAGCGCAAACACCACCAGGTTGGGGAGGTAGCCGAGCTGCGCGATGGTGAGTGCCGCACCGCCCACCACACCGGCGTCGAGCGCCTCGTAGACGGTCACCACCAGGTTCCAGTGGATAAAGAGGTCCACGGCCAGCAGCACCGCCGACAGCGACAGCGCCATCAGGACGCCCACCACGCCTGCCTTGGCGGCGGACGCAAGGTATGAGCCCGCCCAGCGCGAATGCTGGCTGGTCCGGGAAATCCAGTCCACCGCGTCCACACCGATGAGCCGGCTCCACGATCCCGCCTCGCGCCGGGCCCCGATGATCATGCCCAGGGCGAAAGGGATCAGCGGGAACAGCATGGCGTGCCAGAGATTAATAACGACGTCGGGCGTGCGGCACACAAAGGCCGTCGCGGCTCCGAAGACGGAATAGACAGCCCACGAGCCCAGGAGCGCCTGCCACAGTTGGTCAGTGTAGGAGGCGCGCGCCAGCCGCCGGCCGGCGCGCCAGGCCAGGAGGAAGGGAATAAGGGTCAGGCCCAACGGCACCAGGCTGAGGATCCCGCTGGCCCCGGTGGCCGCTGCATCCTGCCCCACGCCCACCAGTTTCAGCGGCACACCGTGGACCAGGAGCCAGGACTGTCCGGCCAGGCGGGCCAGAACATCAGGCTGCCCGTTCCGAAAACCCGCAGTGGCCCAGACGGCGACGATGGGGGCCAGCACCGCGAGCGCGGAGATGACGGCGGCCTGCACCGATTCCAGCACACCCTGCAGCCATAAGGGCATGGGTAGGCCACGGTCTCCGGTCTGATCAGCGCGCAGTTTCATCGTGTTCCATGGTGTCACGCCGGGCAGCCCGCGCCGGTGAACGACAGGCGCGCCACGGCAGACCCGGCCCGGGCATAACAAACGCCGGGGCACCACACGGGTGCTCCCGGCGTCGTTATTCCACTGACCAGCCAGGCCGACGCCCCCAATAGCAGGAACCCCGCCGGCCTGGATGGAACCGGTCAGGCGCGGCCGTCGCCGTCGCGGCGGTCCGGCGCCTCGTACCTGCGCAGCCGTGCCGCGCGGGAGGGTGCAACTGCCGCGGGCGGCTCTGCGCCGATGCCGGCAGTGGGGGTGCCCGCGTTCAAGTCGGCATCGCCTTGGAGGTCCACTGCTTCCACGGTGGTGTCCTGCACATCCGAGTAGGTGCGGACTTCCCTGTCGTAATGGGTGTACAGCCGATCCTCCTCCTCCGGTGTGAGGTGGCCGTCCGCCTCGACGCGCGGTGCGTCCTTCACGTGGTCCCTGGAGAAAGGAACCACCAGGTTGCCGTCCTCGCTGCGCGCGCCCTCGACCGGAACAAAAGACTGCGAGGTGCCGAAAAGGCCGGTCTTGACGGTGACCCAGGTGGGTTCGCCGGTGTCATCGTCGGCATAAAGCTGGCCGATGGAACCGATGGTGGTCCCATCAGCACTTACAACATGGCCGCCCCGGCTGAGCAGTCCTTCAATGTCTTCCCTCGCGAGCATGGGTCTCCTTGCCTGCGCCCGGCAGATGCCCGGCAGTGGTTGTCCCCGGCGCCGGAGTCCAGCGCCGGGGTCCGACCCCGGCTGCTTGAGGCCTCATTGCTTGCCCTCTACAGTAAGCATGCTTAGTAGAAAAAGGGAACCCCACCCGCCGGCAGGCCCGGGGGGAACCCGGGTTGTTCACCCAAGCTTTCCCTGCGGGCTACGCCGTCTCCCCCGGCAGGCCAGAGCCGGCCACCACCGTGGAGGGGTGAGGATCGCAATTGTTGCCGAATCATTCCTGCCGCTGATGAACGGAGTCACGCACTCCATCCTGCGGGTGCTGGACCATCTCCAGGACCGGGGCGACGACGTCCTGGTCATCGCCCCGTCCACCCCGGACGCCCAGGCGCCTGCGGAGGTCCAGGGCGCTGCGGTCCACCGGCTGCCAGCGGTCCCGCTGGCGGGGTACGCGAACGTCCGGGTGGCCATGGGCGGTGTATACCGGGTCAAGAGAATCCTTGCCGAGTATGCCCCGGACGTGGTCCACCTCGCGTCGCCGTTTGTGCTGGGCTGGCGGGCAGCGCAGGCGGCCCACCAGCTGGGCATCCCCACGGTGGCGGTGTACCAGACCGAGGTGCCCAGTTATGCGGGCCGGTACGGCGTTCCGTTCCTGGAGAACTGGGCCTGGAACCGGGTGGAGAACATCCACCTGCTGGCCACCCGCACCCTGGTGCCGTCCACTTTTGCGCTGAACCAGCTGCGCGGCCGGGGCATTCCCCGGGTGCAGATGTGGCGCCGCGGCGTTGACACGGCCCGGTTTTCGCCAGAGAAGCGCGACGCCGGGTGGCGGGCTTCGGTGGCCCCCGGCGGGCAGCGGATCATCGGCTATGTGGGCAGGCTTGCCATGGAGAAGCAGGTGGAGGACCTGGCCGCACTGGCCGGAATTCCCAACACCCGCCTGGTGGTGGTGGGCGACGGGCCCCAGCGGGCCGCGCTCGAGGAGGCTCTGCCCGCAGCGGTCTTCACAGGATTCCTGGGCGGGGACGACCTGGCGCGGGCGGTGGCGTCCTTCGACCTCTTTGTCCATCCCGGCGAATTCGAAACGTTCTGCCAGACCATCCAGGAGGCCATGGCCTCCGGTGTGCCGGTGGTGGCCACGGGCCGGGGCGGGCCGTTGGACCTGGTGGAAAATTCCCGGACCGGGTGGCTGTATGAACCCGGCGACCTGGCCGGCATGCGCGCCCGCGTCCAGGACCTGATGGGCGACGACGCCAAGCGCCGCGCCTTCGGGGCCGCGGCCCACGACTCGGTCCAGGCGCGGACGTGGCCCGTCCTGTGCGCCGAACTGGTTCGCCATTACGACGACGTCCAGGCAGGGACTGCCTCGCCTGCGGTCAGCGCCGGGGCGCCGAAGCAGTGGGGCAGCAGGCGGTTGCCCGCCTGAGCGGGCCGGGCCTCCGCGTCAGTCCAACAGGCCCAGCTCGGCGAAGGCCAGCGCTACGCCGTTGCTGTCGGGGCCGGGCGTAAACCTGTCGGCGACCGCGAGGACGTCCGGGTGGCCGCCTTCCACGGCGATGCCCACTCCGGCATAGGCCAGCATTTCGATGTCGTTGGCACTGTCGCCGATGGCCACAATGTCCTCCCGGTCCAGGCCAAGATGGGCTTCCACCACCTGGATGCCCACTGCCTTGTGCACGCCGGTCATAAAGATTTCGCCTGCGCCCTCGCCCAGCGCGGACAGGGAGCTGGGGATGAGTCCCACCTCATTTCCGAAGTCTGCCAGGAGGGTGCGCAGGGGCACGGGTGAGTCGAAGCAGGAGATTTTGGCGAAGGACTCGGACCGCAGGTCATCGCCGTACTGCATGGGGCCGAGGATGTCTTCCAGGGGGTCCTCGGCGGAATCCTGGCCGGAGCCGGAGTTGTGCCGTTCGGCGAAAACCGGACCAAGAACGTTCCGCAGCCGCTGGTCCACACCTGTGCGGCCATGGAGGGATTCCGGGGCTTCGAGGATGTACGCAACGTCATTGGCGTCGAGGATTTCCACGAGTCGCCGGGCCAGATCCGGGTTAAAGCGGGTGTCCCGGAGGACCACGCCGTTCACTTCCACGCGGGCGCCGGCACCCGTCACGGTCCCGTCGAAGCCGGCGTCGAGGATCCGTGCGGGGACCATGGAGAGCGGCCGGCCCGTGCAGACAAACACCAGGTGGCCCAGGCGCCGGGCGGCGCGGACGGCGTCCACATGGGCCTCGGGAGCCAGTCCGTGCTCAGCGTAAGTGCCGTCGATATCAAGGAAAACGGCACGGGTACGGACGGTTGGCTGGCTGGACATGCCGGAGCTCCTCAATAGGTGGCGGGGACCCTCCATCCTATCCACGCCCGGATGACGCGCCGGGGGCGCCACCGCTCCCGTCGGCAGCTCCCCGGGCAGTTTCCGACCGCAAACTGACAGCCATCCTGTGATATTCAGGGTCTTGCAGGAAAGTAAGCACGCTGATTGAATGAGGGAACCGGTAGTGGGGACCCGGCACAACTTACTGATTAAGGAGTGACAACATGGGTATTCTCGGATTTCTCATTTTGGGCTTGATCGCCGGCGCCATCGCAAAGGCAATCCTGCCCGGGCGCCAAGGCGGAGGCTGGGTGGTCACCCTGGTCCTCGGCGTTGTGGGCGCCCTCCTGGGCGGCTGGATCGGATCGCTGATCTTTGGCGGCGGCTTGGCAGAATTCTTCGACATCCGCACCTGGCTGCTCGCCATCCTGGGCTCGATCGTAGTGCTCCTGGTCTACGGCGCTGTGGCCAACCGCGGACGCAGCCGGGCTTAGCAGCCCGGGTCCCACCACAAACACAAAGATGCCGTCCCCCTTTCGGAGGGCGGCATTTTTGTGTCCTGTACTGGCTTCCGTTCCTGCCATTGCAGCGGTTCATGGCCGCGGTGGGGTGTAACAACCGGGAAACCGATTCCGCACATCGCCGCACATTTGTGGAAATTGGTTTTATGATGTGCGAGGGGGTGGTGTCATGGCCGGATCAGGTCACGCCAATGATGTGGCAGTGCGGATGTTCGGCGCGATGCTTGACGCCAGTCCGGATGCCTTGCTGGCGCTTACTGGCGGGGGAACCGTGACCCTGGCCAACGCCGCCGCCTCGCGGCTGTTCGGATACAGCCCGGAGGAATTGAGCGGACTCCCTGTCGAGGCGCTGCTCGGCGCCGGCTTCCAGCAGGAACTGGCCCAGATCCTGGGCCGGTCCGGGGCCGGCTCCCCCAACCACCCGCCGCTGCTGGAGACGCAGGCCCTCCGCCGCGATGGCACTGCCTTCCACGCAGAGGTGGCCGGGTCTCCGGTTCCGGCGGACACGGGTGCCGGCGGTGGCCACCCGGACGGGCCCCTGCTGTTGGTCTCGGTGCGGGATACAACCCACCGGCACGCCACCAACGCCGATCTGCGCGAGGCCATGTCCCTGCTCACGGCGACGCTGGAATCCACCGCTGACGGGATCCTGGTGATGAGCAGGGAGGGCCGGGTGGCGGGCTACAACGACAATTTCCTGACCATGTGGGGCATACCGCCCGAGCTCCTCCAGGGCGACAGCGAGGAACCCATCATGCGGATCATCGTGGGGCAACTCGCTGACCCCGTAGCCTTTATGGGTCGCCTGAACGAATTGGACGACAATCCGGAAGAAGAAAGCCACGATGTGGTGGATTTCCGGGACGGCCGGACCTTCGAACGGTATTCGAGGCCGCAGCGGGTGGGCCAGGGCATCGTGGGACGGGTGTGGAGCTTCCGGGATGTGACTCCGCGCCGGAAGGCACAGGAGCAGGCGCAGCAGGCAATGCTCGACCTGGCAGCGCAAACGGAAAAACTCCGGGCCATGGCTTTCCAGGATCCGTTGACCGGGCTGGCCAACCGGGCAGTTTTTAATGATGCCCTGGCCGTGGCCCTGGCTGAGCCCCGGTTGAAATCCGTGGACGTCCTCCTCCTGGACCTGGACGATTTCAAGGAAGTCAACGACATCCTGGGGCACCAGGCCGGTGACGACATGCTCGTTGAGGTGGCACGCCGGCTCCGGGGCTGCGTACCCACCGCCGAGGTTGTGGCCCGGCTGGGCGGCGACGAATTTGTGGTGCTGCTGACCGCCAGCCCCGACGCGGATGAGATCGCCGAATGCATCGTCCGCTGCCTGCACGTCCCGGTGACAATCCACGGCACGCTGCTGCGGCCCAGCCTCAGCCTGGGCCTGGCCTCCAAGAGCCAGGACACGCTGGGCCCCTCCGAGCTGCTGCGCCAGGCGGACATTGCCATGTACGCGGCCAAGGCTGCAGGCAAGAATCGGTTCCTGCGTTTCCACCCGGACATGATGACGGCGCTGGTGCAGCGGACCGACATGGAAGGCGGCCTGCGGCTCGCGGTTCCCCGCGGCGAGATCAGCGTCGATTTCCAGCCGATTGTCTCGCACCGCATGGGGCAGGTGGTTCAAGTCGAAGCCCTGGCCCGGTGGACCCGCGCCGGGGAGCGGGTGCCGCCGTCGGTCTTTATCCCCCTCGCCGAACGCACGGGCCTGATCAGTGAGATCGGCATCGAGGTGATGGCCCTGAGCATGGTGCAGCTGGCGGGCTGGCTCAGCGAGGACCCCGCCAGGTCGCTGGCCGTGAACGTTTCGGCTGTGCAACTGCAGGAGTCCGATTTCGCAGAAAAGGTACTGAGCCTGGCGGAGGCCAGCGGCGTGTCAGCCTACCAATTGGTGGTGGAGGTTACCGAGAGCGTGTTTTTCGACGACGACTGCGCCCTCATCAGGCAACTGGGCACCCTCCGGAACGCCGGCGCCCGGGTGGCGCTGGACGATTTCGGCACCGGTTATTCCTCCCTGGGCAGGCTGCAGGACCTTCCCGTGGACACCGTAAAGATCGACAAGTCCTTCGTCTCCATGGTGCGGACCGGCCTGGAACGCCTGCCCATCCTCAGCTCCATGATCAACATGGCCCACAGCCTGGGCCTGACAGTCACTGCGGAGGGCGTCGAAACGGCAGCCCAGGCCGACTACCTCACGGCCCTGGACTGCGACACGCTGCAGGGCTATCTGTTTTCCCTGCCGGAGCCGGGATCCCGGCTGGTGCAGGCGGTCCGGCATGCCGAGGCGGCGCTCACCGCGCTGAAGCAGCGGGAGTAGCCGGGCTGGTTGTTATCCGGTCCGCCTAAGCGGCCTGTTTGCGTCCGGGCTGGTGGGGGTGTTTGTCGGCGTCACCGGCGGCGGGTGCCGGGCGCTTGGCGGCGCCCTGCGTGGGCTGCCGCGGCGGCGCAGGCCGGGTGTGCTGCTGCGGCGGCGTTGCCTGCGCGTTCCTGGCGGCGGTTGCGGGCTTCGAAGTGGCGGCCTTGGC
This sequence comes from Pseudarthrobacter sp. MEB009, assembly GCF_030208875.1. NCBI lineage: Bacteria > Bacillati > Actinomycetota > Actinomycetes > Micrococcales > Micrococcaceae > Pseudarthrobacter > Pseudarthrobacter sp. MEB009. The sequence continues at coordinate 87,261 of NZ_JARVTC010000009.1, read as the reverse complement.
GGGAGCTTCGGTCCGGTCGGATGACGCCGGGGCTGACGCGCGTTCCAGCGCCTGGAACGCGGCGCGGTTGCGGCGCCAGCGGCGGATCAGGCTCGCGGCGGCCAGTAGTCCGGCCAACGGCGACAGCACCGCTGCGAAGTACACAAAAAGGAGCCACGTCAGCGTTGCCAGCGGCGGCTGGTTGTTGTGCAGGAGGGAGAGTCCGCCCAGCAGCCCTACAGCCCAGAAGGCCAGCACGGCAGTGAGCACCGCGGCGGCCGGAAAATACTGGTTGGTCACGATCTTCTTGAGGGTTTCCATGCATTTTCCTCCTGCCTGGCCGGGGCTCGGCGAACGCCGTTCATTTCAAGTATGGGGCCGCGGGTGACGAATACAGCGCAAGACGCCGTGGCGAGTGATGAACATAACTGGATACTTTTCTCGCCCGGTTCCTGCCCTGCCCGCCCACCCCGGATCCTTCCCTCCGGACGGCCCGCGGAATACGGTAGGACCAGGGCCGGATCAGGGTCCCTTGACGCCTTTGGAGGCACCGATGCGCAAAGTCACAGCAGGCCTGTTCCATTCCGTGGACGGCGTGGTTTCCGATCCTTTCAAGTTCCAGTTCGACAGTTTTGACGCGGAGCTTGGCCAGGGCCTGAGCCGGATGATGGAAACCGTGGACACGGTGGTCCTGGGCCGGGTGAGCTACGAGGAATGGGCGGGCTACTGGCCCACGGCATCGGCGGACGAGGACTTTGCCGGCTTCATCAATCCTGTGGAAAAGTTCGTCGCTTCAAAAACCCTGGCCGACCCCCTTGAGTGGCAAAACTCCACCGTGATGGACGCTCCCCTGGAAGACTTCGTCGCGGGCCTGAAAGCCCGTGAAGGCGGCGAGATCGCGGTGTGCGGCAGTATCTCCATCACCCGCCAACTGCTTTTTGCCGGCCTCCTCGATGAGCTCACCCTGATGACCCATCCCGTGGTGGCCGGGACGGGCCGCAGGCTGTTCGGGGACGGCGACCCGCTTACGCGCCTGGTGTTGGCGGATCAGTCCCGCACCAGCAAGGGCAATGTCCTGAGCACCTACAAACGGCTGGACTAGGCCCGCGCCAGGGCGGCGATGTCTGCAGGGGTGGTCCGGCAGCAGCCGCCAAGGATGCGGGCACCGAGCCCGCGCCATGCTCCTGCGCCCTGGGCCAGGCCCGGCACACCAGCAGCGGCGGCATCCGTTCCGGCCGTCCAGGTCTTGGCCACGGGGTCAAAGGTCTCGCCGGAGTTGGGATAGGCCATCAGGGGTGTCGCTGTGGCGCGGCCCAGCGCTTCGAGGGCAGGTGAGACCAGCCGCAGCGGCACGCAGTTCACCCCCACCGCGGCCACCAGCGGCTCGGCATCAAGGAGGGCGGCCACGGCTTCCAGCGGAGTGCCGTCCGCCAGGTGCCCGCCGTCCTGCAGCGAGAACGTGAACCAGGCTTCGACGCCGTACTCCCGGACCAGGGCCACCAGGGCTTCCGCTTCGGCAAACGACGGAAGTGTTTCGCAGGCGAGGACGTCAGCGCCGGCATCCACCAGCGCGGCGATCCTGGACCGGTGGAAATCCTCGAAGGCAGCCGGCGACAGCACGTAGTCGCCCCGGTACTCGGAGCCGTCTGAAAGGTAGGCGCCGTAGGGGCCCACCGAACCTGCCACCAGGAGCGGGCCGGCGTCAGGGTGCGCTGCCAGGTGCCCGCGCCGGGCCTCGTCCGCCAGGCTGACGGACAGCGCCACCAGCTCCAGCGCGGCCGCTGCGGACAGGCCCCGGCGGGCGAACCCCAGGGGTGTGGCCTGATAACTGGCGGTGGTGGCAATGCCGGCCCCGGCCGCGAAGTAGTCGCTGTGGACGTCCCGGATCAGGTGCGGCTGCTCCACCAGCACCTTGGCTGACCAGAGCGGATCGTCCAGGTTGCAGCCGCGTGCCTCCAGTTCGGTAGCCAGGGCACCATCGGCAATAAGGTTTGCGCGGGCTTCCAGGAGACGGGAGAGGGACGTGGCGCTGGGCATGGGACGAACTCCAAAACGTGGTGATTTCAGCATGGGCAACGTGCCATGCCGTTGGCGGGGAAGGCGCAGGACGGGAAGGCGCCGTGGGCTGGTTGCGGCCGGCGGCTGCGTCCTACCCGTCACCGGTGCGGTCAGCACCGGGCCGGGCTGCCGCCGTCGTCCGTGTCCTGCCGTGCCGGAAGTGGAACCAGGCGTAGCACCCGGCCACAAACGGGACGCCGAAGTACAGCGCCGCCACTTGGTTGGGATCCAGGGCGATCCCGATCAGGGAGACCACGCAGAGGGTGAACGCGAGGATCGGGACCAGCGGGTAGAGCGGAGCCCGATAGGTGAGGGACGCAACGTCGCCGCCGCGGCGGACGAACGCGCGGCGGTGGAAGAAGTGCGAGGCGGTGATGGACATCCAGACGGCCACCACGGCGAAGCCGGCCACCGACACCAGCACCAGGTACACGGTTTCGGGTGCCACCACGCTGCTGATGAGTGACGCTACGCCGCCCACCATGCTCACGGAGAGGGCAATCAGCGGGATGCCGCGGCGGGTGAGGCGGCGGAACGCGGCGGGCGCGTGGCCCTCGTCGGCCAGGGAGTAGAGCATCCGGGCGCAGGAAAAGAGGCCGCTGTTGCCGGCGGAGAGGAGCGCGGTGATGATCACGAAGTTCATGATGTCGGCCGCGAAGGGGATGCCGACGGCGGAGAACACCGTGACGAACGGGCTCTCGTCCAGGCCCACCTCGGTGTACGGGATGGTGGCGGCGATGACGGCGATGGCGCCCACAAAGAAGATCAGCAGCCGGATCACGGTGGTGCGCATGGCTTTCGGGATGCTGGTGGCCGGGTCCTTGGTTTCGCCGGCGGCCACGCCGATCAGCTCGGAGCCGGAAAACGCGTAGAACACCGCGAGTACGGTGATAAAAACGCCGGTGAACCCGTTGGGGAAGAGCCCGCCTTCGGTGGCGAAGTTTTCGAACAGGAGCGGGTGGTTGCCGCCTCCGCCGAGGGGCTGGAACCCGAACAGCGCCGCGCCGCCCAGCACAATCAGCCCGATGATGGCGGCCACCTTGATGATGGCGAACCAGAACTCGGACTCGCCGAAGAACCTGGCGGACACGGCGTTCAAGCCGAACAGCACGGCCGCGAAGACCAGGCACCAGACCCATACGGCGACGTCCGGGAACCAGCGCTGCATCAGCAGGCCGGAGGCGGTGAACTCGGACCCGATGGCCACGGCCCAGCAGAGCCAGTACAGCCAGGCGGTGGTGAACCCGGTGGCGGGGCCGATGGACCGCGCGGCGTAGATGTGGAACGCGCCGGACACCGGGTACGCGATGGCCAGTTCGCCCAGGCATGCCATCACCAGGTACACCACAAAAGCGCCCACCAGGTAAGCAAGCACGGCGCCCAGCGGTCCGGCCTGGGAGATGGTGTAGCCGGAGCTGAGGAACAGGCCGGAGCCGATCACGCCGCCCATGGCGATCATCACCAGGTGCCGCGGACCCATGGAGCGCCGGAGTCCGGGCTGGTCAGCCGCGTCGCGGTTTGGTGCGGCGGGCTGGACGGTCAGCGTCGGGTGTGCAGGGGTTTCCACGGGTCTCCAGAGGATTCAGGGGGTGCTTACGGGCCGAAGAAGTGCCCGTCGCCAGAGCCGAAAGTAGCACAATCCCCGAATTTGGCGCGTTAAAAACAAAAATACTTGTTCATATTGATCATTTTCTGCTTCGGGGCCTGGTGCTCAGGCGCGTTTCCTGGAACGCACGACGGCGGCGGGGGCCTCGCGCCGCCGTCGCGCGTTCCGCGTGTGGTTGGGAAGGCCGGTGCTGGGCGGGTCAGGGCAGCGGGCAGCCGCGGACCCGTTCCACGGCTGCGGCGCTGGGCGCCTGGCCTGCGGTGCGGAGGCCGGCCACCACGCCTGCGGCATCGTCAGCGGACCGGTTCTGGCTGAGCTTCTCCTTGGCCTCGATCCGGGTGATCACCAGTTCCAGGCCCACGATGGCGCGGAGCTGCCCGGCGATGAATTTTTCCGGGGCCTCGTCCACGGACCAGGGCTTGGCCCGGCCGGACTCGTTCAGGTCGGAGAGCCGGCGGACGTGGCGGGCCAGCCAGTCCGGATTGTCGTGGATGACCAGGCGGCCGTAAATGTGCGCGGTGGAGTAGTTCCAGGTGGGCACCACGCGGCCGTGCTCTGCCTTGGACGGATACCAGCCGGGCGAGATGTAAGCGTCCGGTCCCTGGATGATGGCGAGCGCCTCGCCCGTGGCCGGGGTGGACCACTGCGGGTTGTTTCGGGCAACGTGGGACTGCAGCGCGCCCAACTCCCCCGCTTCCGGATCAAAAACAAAGGGCAGGAGCGTGGCCAGCAGACCCTGGTCCGTCATGGTCACCAGGTTTGCGGCGGATGGGACTGTGAGGAGTTCCTGGATGGCTGCCGGGTGGGCGGCGAAGTGGGCTGGGGTGTACATGGGGTTCCTTTCGGGGAGCTGGTGGTTCAGCGGGTCGGGGTGGGACTGCTTTTTGGGCTGGGACTGCTGTTTGGGCTGGGGCTGCTGTTTGGGCTGGGGCTGCCGAGGCGGACCCGGACGGCGGCGCCGGCGCAGGCGACAACTGCCAGGCCGCCAACCCAGGTGGTCCAGGGCAACGCCTCCCCCAGCAGCAAAGCGGCCCAGCAGATGCTCAGGACGGGCTGGATGAGCTGGATCTGGCTGACCCGGGCGATGGGACCGATGGCCAGCCCGCGGTACCAGGCCAGGAAACCGAGGAACATGCTGACCACCGCCAGGTACCCGAACGCAGCCCACTGGACAGGCGTGGCCACAGGAGGCTGGGCAGCCGCGGCAATCCCGGCGAGCAGCAGCATCAGGGGCAGGGCCAGAATGAGGGCCCAGGCGATGGTTTGCCAGGAGCCAATCTCGCGGGCCAGCAGGCCACCTTCCGCATACCCGATGGCGGCGGAGACCACGGCGCCCAGCAGGAGCAGGTCCGCCCATCGCCACTGGCCGGCCCCGCCGGACTGCAGGAACGCGAATCCCACGGCGGCGAGCGAGCCCAGCGCAATGACCAGCCAGAATGTGGTGGGCGGACGCTCACCGGTGCGCAGGATGGCCGCGGTGGCGGTGGCGGCGGGCAGGAGCGCGATCACCACGGCGCCGTGGCTGGCGGGCACGTCGGTAAGCGCAAAGGAGGTCAGGAACGGAAAGCCGATCACCACACCGCCCGCGACGAGTGCCAGCCGGGCCAGGATAGCGGCGGACGGCAAACGCTGCCTGGTGAGGACGAGGGCAGCGCCGGCCAGGATCCCGGCGATGACGGCGCGGCCGGAGCCGATGAACAGCGGCGACAGGCTGGCCACGGCCACACGTGTGAAGGGAACCGTGAAGGAAAATGCCACCACTCCGAGGAGGCCCCACCAAATACCGTTACCTTGATGCGGCAGTACCGGTGGCCGCTTTTCGATAGTAGCGCTACTATGTTCTCTCATGAACAACGATAGCAGTTCGCGGATCGTCTGGGCCCTCAAGCAGTGGATTTCGCAGGCTGCGCCCGGTGCCCAGCTGCCGTCCACGCGCTCCCTCGTAGCCGAATACCAGGCCAGTCCGGTGACGGTGCAGAAGGCCCTGCAGGTGTTGACTGGGGAGGGACTGATCGAAAGCCGGCCCGGCGTCGGAACGTTTGTCCGGGCGGTCCGCGCCGTGCGGCCCGCGGACTACGGCTGGCAGACGGCGGCTTTGGGATCCCCGCAAACGGTGCTGCCGCCGTCGTCCGGCACTATGCGGAACGTGCCCAACGACGCCATCACGTTCCACTCCGGCTACCCGGACCGGGAGCTGCTGCCGGAGCGCCTGGTGCGCACCGCCCTGACGCGGGCGGCACGCGGCGACGCGGCGCTGTTCCGGCCGCCGGCCGCCGGCCTGCCGGAGCTGCAGACCTGGTTTGCGCACGAGCTGGGCTCCGCTGCCCCGGCCGGGATCACGGCGCCCATGCCCAGCGACGTGATTGTCCTGCCAGGAAGCCAGAGCGGGCTCAGCTCCATCTTCCGGGCGCTGGTGGGTGCGGGGCAGCCGCTGCTGATCGAATCGCCCAGCTACTGGGGCGCCATCCTGGCGGCAACCCAGACGGGAGTACGGCTGGTGCCGGTGCGCAGCGGACCGGACGGCCCGGACCCGGTGGAACTGGACCGGGCGTTCACGGAATCCGGGGCCAGGGTGTTCTACGCGCAGCCCAACTACTCAAACCCGTCCGGCGCGCAGTGGGCACCGGGTCACGGCGAGGAGATCCTTACGGTGGTCCGGCGGCATGGCGCGTTTATGGTGGAGGACGACTGGGCGCACGATTTTGGTATCACCTCACAGGCCGTGCCCGTGGCGGCCCGGGATGATGCCGGGCACGTGGTCTACCTCCGCTCCTTGACCAAAAGCGTGTCCACGGCCATCCGGATCGCGGCCGTGGTGGCCCGCGGTCCGGCCCGGGAACGGATCCTGGCGCACCGGGCGGCCGAGTCGATGTACGTCAGCGGGCTGCTGCAGGCTGCCGCCCTGGACGTGGTGACCCAGCCCGGCTGGCAGTCGCATCTGCGGAGCCTGCGCCAGCAGCTGCAGTCGCGCCGGGACCTGCTGGTCACCAGCATGCGCGAGCACGCCCCGGGCGCTCATCTGGAGCTGCTGCCCAAGGGCGGGTTGAACCTGTGGTTCCGCCTGCCGGATGGCACGGACCTGGGCCGCCTGGCCCGGGACTGCGAGGACGCCGGGGTGTTCATCGCTGCGGGCACAGAGTGGTTCCCTGCCGAGCCCGCCGGCCCGTTCATCCGGCTCAACTACGCCGGACCAAACCCGGGCGCCTACCCGGCCGGGGCCAAGGTGATCGGCGAGGCACTGGCCCGGAACGGGCGCTGACGGCCGCTCCCCAAGGAATGGCTCAAGATTTGCGCCTGACCCGCTTTCCAGCTGTGGACGACGGCTACGCTGGCCGTAAAATCGCATCCGGCAGGACCTGGGGGACAAAGTGACTGCGCATTCAAACCGGGCTTGGGCGGGCCCTGCCCGGCACCTCAACGCCGCCGTGCCGGCCGGACTAACGGGGCGGGAACCCGCCCAAACGGCGTTCATCACGGTGGCCATGATTGCGACGGCGGTGCTCCTCGCCGGCTGCGGCGGGTCCACCGCCTCGCTCAGTACTGCGGGCGGCACGGCGGAAACCAGCACGGCAACACCGTCTGCCACCGCCCTGCCGATCGCCAACACTGCGTGCGCCCCCGTGGATGGCCAGCGGGCGTCGGACGGAGACACTTATGTGTGCACCAGGGATGAGACGGGGACGCTGGTGTGGCTGGAGGAATCGGCGGCCCGGAGCCTGACCACAAAGCTGGTGGCTGCCGCCGCCAGCAAGGCAGCAGCAGAGAAGGCCGCCGCGGACAAAGCGGCGGCTGACAAAGCGGGCGCCGAGAAGGCAGCGGCAGAGCGGGCAGCGGCAGAAAAGGGAGCGGCCGACAAAGCGGCTGCCGAGCAAGCCGCCTCGGAGCAGGCAGCGGCAGAAAAGGCAGCGGCCCAGGCCCAGGCCGCCCGGGACGCAGCGGCCGCCCAGGCAGCAGCCGCAGCCGCTGTGCCGCCGCAGCGGGCAGCTCCGGCAGCACCTGCGGCGGCGTCTGGCTGCGATCCCAACTATTCAGGCTGCGTCCCCATCGCCTCGGACGTTGACTGTGCCGGCGGAAGCGGAAACGGACCCGCTTACGTCCAGGGCCCTGTCAGCGTCATTGGCAGCGACATCTATGGGCTGGACAGGGATGGCGACGGCTTCGGCTGTGAAAGCTAGGTCCCTCAGACCGAGGCTTTGACCAGCTCTTCGCTCTTGTCCCAGAGGGCGCGGGCCAGTTCGGCGTCGTACGCCTGCTTGTTGGCCTTCGCGAGTGCACGCTTGGCGTAGTACAGCCCGGAAATCCAGTCGGTGCCGGCCGTGCCATTGATGAGCCACAACAGGGTGTCTGCGCCCTGGTCCGGGGTGAGCATAAAACGGTTAAGGATCGTTTTGTACGCGTGCCGCATGGGACTGGTGGACTCGGCCGCGAAGTTGGTGCGGACCACGCCCGGGTGGAAGGCCGCCGTCGAAATTCCCTGGGCGCTGAAGCGGCGGTGCAGTTCGGTGGTGAAGAGGATGTTGGCGAGTTTGCCGGTGCCGTACGCACGGTTGGTGGAATAGCCCTGCTCGGAGGTGAGATCGAACAGGTCCAGTTTGCCGAAGCCGTTGGCAGCGCTGGAGGTGTTGATGACCTTGGCGTTGCTGGCGATCAGGGTGTCCATCAGCAGCGAGGTCAGCAGGAACGGGGCCAGGTGGTTGATCTGGAAGGTGGCTTCGTTGCCGTCCACGGTGAGGGTGCGCTTGCCCATGATGCCGCCGGCGTTGTTGGCCAGGACGTCGATCCGCGGGTACTTTTCCGACAGCTCAGCAGCAAGCCGGCGGACCTGGGCGAGGTCGGCGAAGTCGGCCAGGAAGTAATCAGCGCCGATTTCACGGGCCAGGCCGCTGGTCTTTTCCGCGGAACGGCCCACCACAACCACAGTGTCCCCCGCTTTGGCCAGCGTCCGGGCGGCGGCTGCGCCGATGCCGTCGCTGGCGCCGGTGATCACAATGGTGCGAGGAGTCAAGGTGTGTCCTTTGGTTGGGGCGAAGACGCGCTTGGGGGAAAGCACGTTGCCCTTGGGACAACGAAGGCGGGGCAACAGGTGTTCCCACCTGTCGCCCCGCCGCTGCGCTCCCCCACCCAACTGACTCGCAGTTGTTGTCGTTTTGAGGGCCCAAAACGACAACAACTGCGAGTCAGTTGGGCGGGAGGTACGGAAGGTTAGCCGCCCACACCCGCCACCAGGAAGATGGCCGCCGCGATGCCGAAGCCCATCACGCCGATCAGGGTTTCCATCACGGTCCAGGTTTTCAGGGTGGTTTTGACGTCCATGCCGAAGAAGCGGCCCACCAGCCAGAAGCCGGAGTCGTTGACGTGGGAGACCACAACCGAGCCGGCTGCCACGGCAATGACCAGCGCAGCCACCTGCATGCCGTTCAGCCCGGCCAGGGCCACGGCCGGAGCGATCAGCCCTGCCGTGGTGGTCAGTGCCACCGTGGCGGAACCCTGGGCGATGCGCAGGATCGCGGAGATGAGGAAGCCGGCCAGGATCAGCGGGATACCGAGGTTGCCCAGCACATCTGCCAGTGCCTGGCCGATGCCGGAGGTGCGCAGGACGCCGCCGAACATGCCGCCGGCGCCGGTGATCAGGATGACGGAGCAAACCGGGCCGAGGGAGGATTCGAGCAGCTTCTCGAGGTCGCCGCTGTCCCTGCCGCGGCGGGCGCCCAGGACGAACAGGGCCACGAGGACGGCGATGAGCAGCGCCACCGGGGTTTCGCCCAGGGTGCGCAGGATCTGGAACCACTGTTCCTTCTTGACGTCCTCGGACAGGACGCCGGAGGAAGCGAGGGTATTCAGGCCCGTGTTGAGGAAGATCAGGATCAGCGGGAGCAGCAGCAGGCCAACGATGGTGCGGAATTTCGGCGGGTTCTGCTCTGCTTCGACGGATGCGTGGCCCAGGAGTTCCGGGACGGGCAGGACCAGCTTCTTGCCGGTGTAGAGGCCGTAGAGGTAGGCGGTGACGTACCAGGTGGGGATGGCGGTGATGAGGCCAGCGATCATGACCAGGCCAACGTTGGCCTCAAAGAACGCGGCTGCAGAGACCGGGCCCGGGTGCGGCGGCAGGAAGATGTGCATCACGGAGAACGCACCGGCGGCGGGAAGCCCGTACCGCAGCACACCGCCGCCCAGGCGGTTTGCCACGGCGAAGACCACGGGCAGCATAACCACCAGGCCGGCGTCGAAGAAGATGGGGAAGCCGAAGATCAGCGAGGCCAGGCCCAGCGCGAACGGGGCGCGCTTTTCACCGAACACGCCGATGAGGTAGTCGGCGAGCACTTTGGCGCCGCCGGAGGTTTCCACAATGCGGCCCAGCATGGCGCCGAGGCCCACCAGGAGCGCCACGGTGCCCAGGGTGGTGCCGAATCCGTTGATCAGGACGGGAACCACCTGGTTGGCGGGGATGCCGGTGGCGAACGCGGTACCCAGGCTGACCATGATCAGCGCAATCAGGGCGTGGATGCGCAGCTTGATGATCAGGAACAGCAGCACAACGATCGCTGCCGCTGCGATGAGCAGCAGGGGGCCTGCGCCCAGCGTTTGAGTCCATCCTTCGATGGTCATGATTCTCCTTTGAAACAGGGGGATAAAGGGGTGATGCGGAAGGTCAGTGGGTGACGGGGAGCTTGAGCGCGGCCACAACGGCGGCAACCAGCTCCTCGGGTGACTGCGAGATATCGAGGCGGAGGCTGCCGGCCTCGAGCTCCTCCTGGCTGAGCGGCTCCAGGGTGGCGAGCTGGCTGGGCAGGAGGGTGGGCGGCATGAAGTGGCCTTCACGTCCCTGCATACGCTCACTCAGGAGGTCGGCGCCACCGTCAAGGTGCAGGAAAATGACGCGTCCCTGTGCCCCGGCCAGCAGCCGGCGATAGCTTTGCTTGAGCGCGGAGCAGGTCAGGACGGTGCTGTGGCCTGCTGCGGCCTGCGAACTCATCCATTCCTGGATCTTCGCCAGCCACGGCCATCGGTCCTCGTCCTGGAGCGCGATTCCCTGGGTCATCTTGGCGATGTTTGTTTCGGGGTGGAATTCGTCCGCTTCGGCGCAGGCCCAGCCCAGTTGGTGCGACAGGGCAGCGGCCAGGGTCGATTTTCCGGATCCGGCTACGCCCATGACCACCAGATGCGTGGGGGGATACTGCATGTCATACCTCCGAGGAAAGACGTCTTTGGCTGTCGAAGCAAGCTTAGTAACGGCCCCTTTAGCAGTGGGCTGAGTCATAAGGTATCACCTTTTAGACTCATAGATACTATCTTTTCGTGTCACAAGTCATACCTTTTCGAATTTTCGGTATTCTAGGAGGGCGCTGCGGCGCGGAGAGAGGCGGGCAGATGTCGACGGCGACAGTTGGGGATGCGGATAACGCGGACGACGGCGGGGCCTCCCCCGCCATGCAGGGCAGGGTTCTGGAGGCGGTTGGCGTGGCCATCGCGTCAGGGAGCCTTCCGCCGGGGAGCCGGTTGACGCTGGAGGGCCTGCAGCAGGAGTACGGGATCTCGCGGACCGTTGCGCGGGACACCATGAAAGTGCTGGAGTCGATGAACCTGGTGTACTCCCGGCGGCGGGTGGGCATCGTGGTGCAGGAACGCAGCCTGTGGAACGTGTTTGACCCCAAGCTGGTGCGGTGGCGGTTGGCCTCGGACCGCCGCGAGCTGCAGTACGCCAGCCTTACAGAGCTGCGGATCGCCGTGGAACCCATTGCCGCGGCCGGCGCCGCCCGCCGCGCGTCTGCGGCGGAGCGCGCGCAGCTTGTTTCCCTGGCTGGAGACCTGCGCCGGCTGGGAGAGGCGGGCGATCTTCAGGCCTTCCTCGCCGTGGACATCGAGTACCACCAGCTCCTGCTCCGGTCCTGCGGCAATGAAATGTTCCGGGCTTTGGAGGGAATGGTGGCCGAGGTCCTCACCAGCCGGACCAAGCAGGGACTGATGCCCTTCAAGCCGCGGAACGAGGCACTGCAGGCCCACGAGGATGTAGCTGCCGCCGTTGCCGGCGGTGACACTGTGGCAGCCGAGCAGGCGATGCTCCACATCCTGTTTGAGGTCCGCGAGGCGATGGGCCTCCTCTAGCCGGCTTCACGAACGGCCAGGGCGCTGCGACGGCTAATCCCGCGGAACCGGCGCCGCCCAGCCTCCGCTTGCGCGGGGCCGGGCAGCGGGGCGGCTCAGCGGCCGTTGTACTGGTCGTCGGTGACGTGCTCTTTCCAGTCCGTGGTGTTGGCCGGATCGTCGGCGTTTTCCAGCATGGCGATGTGTTCCATGAAGGTGCCGGGCGCGGAGGCGTGCCAGTGGTCCTGGCCGGGCGGGGTGTAGAGCGTCTGGCCGGCGTGGACCTCGATGATGTTTCCTTCGCGGTCGCCGAAGCGGGCGACGCCCCGGGTAACGCGCAGGTACTGGCCGCGGGCATGGGAGTGCCAGGCGGTGCGGGCTCCCGGCGCGAACTTCACGGTGGCAACCACCATGCGCTGGTCCGCCTCATGCGGTGCAGCGATCACGTCCAGCCAGACGTCACCGGCAAACTGTGCGGGCGGGTTCTTTACGGTGGGGGTACTCGGTTCGATATTCACCGTTCCACCACACCACACCGGGCCCGGCGGTGGGAGTCCCTGCCGTAACAAGTACTGGCATTACCCCTTAGGCGCCCTGATGCAGCACGCCCGGGTTAACAAAAACAGGGCCTGCCCGGAGGCAGACCCTGCTTCAAGAAACCTAACGGTCCCGGAACTCTAAGGAATTAGAGAGCCTGGATGTTGGTGGCCTGGGGACCCTTGGGGCCCTGCTCGGTGTCGAAGGAAACCTTCTGGTTCTCTTCGAGTGAACGGAAGCCGTTCGAGTTGATTGCGGAGTAGTGTGCGAAGACGTCCTGTGAGGAGTCATCGGGGGAAATGAAGCCGAAGCCCTTTTCAGCGTTAAACCATTTGACGGTACCAGTAGCCATTATTTTTGTCCTTCGTGAAGGTGGAGGGAAAGTCCCGACTTTCGGGCCCTCCGGTGTGGGGTGTTCAAAACCGCTACTTCAGAAGAACGCGGACTTTCGACCGCGCGTACTGCCTGAACTACCAACTGCATAAACACAACAACAGGATCAACACTACAGGATTTTCCGGGAACAGCGAGCCACGTGCGTCACACAGCCGCCTCAGGGGCCTCTCAGCAGGCCTTGCTCCCCCGCGCCACAGCCAGGGCGCAGCGGTCGGATGCGCCGGCGGGCACCCTGTAACTTAGGCATAACATCCACCGGTCCAAGGACACCCATGAATAACGCCCGCCGCAAGCCACGCAGGTGGAGCCTCCAGCGGGAATGGTCCCGCGTGTTCACGATGATGCTCGTGGCACTGATGGCGGGCGCCGCCATCACCATTGTTGGCGTGAGGTTCGTGGTGAACGGGATGGAGGACGCAGCCATGCGCCTTCAGGTTGAGTACGCCAGTGTTGCGGGCCTCAGCGAGGCACTGGAAGCGCACGAAAGGTCCGGTTACCGATTGCTGGCGGCTGCCAGTCCGGAGCGCGGGTCTTTCAGCCAGGGACAGGCAGAGGTCGGTCGCCTTTTCGAGGCGGCCGCTGCGGCAGGACCTGACGACGCCGGCCGGCTGGCCGCCCTGGAGCGCGCCCGGCAACGATGGCAAACCGGCATGGAACAGGCAGGCCTTTGGAATGGTGCCGGGTCAAGTCCCGCCGGTAGCCAGGGACCAGCGCTGCTGGCCGAAACCGGCGCGGACGTACGGTCCCAGTTGGCGGCGGTACAACAGTCTTCCCTGCAGGCCCTCGATTCCGGGCTTGTGGACACACGGGCCATGGAACGCCTCATCTCGGCGGGCCGGCTGGGACTGTTTGTTGTTGCCGTCGGCGCCACCCTGTATTTCCGGCGGCGGATGACAGTGCACCTGACCCGTCCCCTCAACGCGCTCCGCCACGGGGTAATGAAACTGCAGTCCGGCGACTACACGCACAGGCTGCCGGTGGCCCGCAGCGATGAACTGGGTGAGGTCACGACGGCGTTCAACAAGATGGCGTCCGCACTCCAGGAAAGCCACACAGCCCTGACCTACCGGGCCACCCATGACGAGCTCACCGGGCTCGGCAACCGCGCGGCACTGGCTGAACGCCTGGCCGCCCCCGTCGATCCGGACACCAGCACGCGGGAGGGCCTGCTGTTCATCGATATTGACGATTTCAAGGAAGTCAACGATTCACTGGGCCACGAAGGAGGCGACGCCCTCCTGGTCCAGCTGGGGCACCGCCTGCGGGACTGCGTGGGAGCGGACAACCTGGTGGTGAGGCTGGGAGGCGATGAGTTCGCCGTCGTTGTTGCGGACGACGGCGGCACCACCGCGGGGACGGAAAGGATCGCCGGGCGGATCAACACCGCCCTCAACGAGCCTTTTGTCGTCAGCGGGCGCACGCTGTGGATCTCCTTGAGCATGGGCGTCGCCCAACGCACGGCGGAAACCGCTGACGTCACTGAGCTGCTGCGGCAAGCGGACTCTGCGATGTACCGGGCAAAACTTGGCGGCAAGGCCCGGTACGAGGTCCACGGCACTTAGTCCGGCAGCCGCCGTCGTGCGGATTCTGCCCGCTCGCGGCCTTCCCTGGCCACAAAAGCCAGGGCGAGCCGGCGTTTCCCGTCCAGTACAGCCACGCTGGAAGCGTCGGCGTGTGCGTCCGGCTGGATCGCAGCCAGCCGCTCCGCCAGGGTTTCCGGGGCCACAAGTTCCAGCTCCACCAGGGCCCGGACAAGCTCCAGGTCGTTGGGCCGGTGCACCATCAGTTTGGCGGCGCACAGATCATGCGGATCGAGGCACAGGCCGGTGGCTTCCCCTGCGGACCGGAAAGGAACCAGCCGGTTTTCCCAACCCCGCGGCAGGATCGCAGTCCGCGGGCGTGCACCCTCTAGGTAAAAGCCGTTGGCCGCGTGGAATTCGGACGATTCGCCGGCTTCGTAACTGAGCTGGTCCGCGAGGGCGTCGTCGTTGCCCGTCCCAAAGGGGGCGATGGCCACGCGCCCGGCCATCGTGACGGAGACCGGCAACTGGTCCTCGGGGAAGGAACCCAGAAGCGACTGGCTGCCCATGACCAGGACGCGGGGGTGCTGGATAATCGCCGCGGCCGCAGCGATGGCAGGGCCAAGATCAGACCGCAGCACAATGCCCGGCCGTCATCTTCGCAACCTGTAGCCGGGGCGCCGCGTCACACATAGGTGCATGATACCTGCGCAACCTGCGGATCACCCGGCAGGCTGCTGCGCGGAGCAGCGAAGCCGGGAAACTCCTTGGCGGACAGCCCGGCTTGTGTGTCTAGACTCTTGAGCTTGATGGTTAACTGACCGCCGGTCACTCAGAAAGGAGCAGCGTGTCTGTTCCCGCTACGTGGCGAAAGGTCCGAACGAGGACGGCATACAAGGGGTTCGTGACGATCAACCGTGATACCTACGAAGAGCCGGATGGGGCCGTGACCGACTGGGACGTTATTGCCGGCCGTGATTCGGCCGCAACCCTTGCGTTCACCCCTGCAGCAAGCCACGTTGTCCTTTTCGAACAGTTCCGCGTTGGACCCGGGAAGGCCTTACTCGAACTCCCGGGGGGATACCTCAACAGCAACGAGCAACCCGCAGATGCAGCCCTTCGGGAACTACGGGAAGAAACCGGCTATCACTCGGAATCAGCCTTCTACGCCGGCTCGGAGTGGTGGGCTGCGAACTCGCCGAGACGTAAGCATCTCCTCATCGTTGCCAACGCGGCGGAGGCATCTGAGACGGCCTGGGATGATTCTGAATCAGGCCACGTTCGCCTTCTTCCCGTTGCGGAACTTATGGATTTTCTTGTCAGCGGTGAACTCACGGACGCCGGACTTGCCTGCCGCGGTATGGCGGCCTTCGCGCGCAGCACTCCCGAAACCCAGGTTCTCGCAGATCTCCGTGACTGCGTCCGCAAACTTCTGACCGCCCCGTAGGACTTGCGACCCCAAAGACGGTGGCTGCCGGCGCCCCTCGACCGGGCCCGCCAACAGGCATATCCTGCATCCAGCAGGGATCTGCAACCGGGAGAAGCACCATGGAAATGCCCAAAGCCTCCGACGCCGACAAGGACCGTTTCCGCGCCATCGTCCCGGACCATCCGGACGTGGTGATAAAGCCGATGTTCGGCAACCTGGGGGCCTTCGTGAACGGCAACATGTTTGCCGGGCTGTTCGGCGCCACCATCGGCGTGAAGCTCTCCGAAAGGGACCGGGCTGCCCTCGAAGCCGCCGAACGCACCGTCCCGTTCGGCCCACCGGAGCGTCCCATGGGCGGTTACACCGGACTCCCGGAAGCGTGGAATGAACAGCCCTCCAACGCCAGATCCTGGGCGGACAAGGCCTACGAACACATCGCATCGCTGCCGCCCAAGCAGCCCAAGTCCGCCGCCACCAAGTCCGCCAGGAGGTAGCGATGGCCCCCGCTGGCCCTGCCACAAACATCAACACACTGGTGATCGGCGCCGGCCAGGCAGGCCTCGCCACCAGCTACTGGCTCACCCAAAATGGCGTGGACCATCTGCTGCTGGACCGGCGCGACACCCTGGGCGGCGCGTGGCAGGACAGGTGGGACTCCTTTTACCTGAACACGCCCAACTTCGCGTTGGCCCTCCCAGGAATGGCGTACGACGGCGACCCTGACGGTTTCCTGCCCCGGGACACCGTCATCGGGTTCTTCCGGGAGTACGGCGAGCGCATCCAAGCGCCGCTGCAGTTGGGCACTTCCGTCACCCGGGTTTCGCAGGACGGTACCGGATTCAACGTTGAAACGACCCGGGGCCACTGGCACGCCAACAACGTGGTCCTGGCCAACGGCGCCTTCCAGCACCCACGGATTCCCTCCGCCGCAGCCGGCATCCCCGGCAACATCACGCAGCTGCACAGCCACGACTACCGCAACCCGTCCGCGTTGCCCCAGGGCGCAGTCCTGGTTGTCGGCACCGGACAGTCGGGCGGCCAGATCACCGAGGACCTGCTCGACGCCGGACGTGAAGTCCACCTTTCGGCCTCTTCCTGCCCTGAGGCGCCGCGCCGTTACCGGGGCAAGGACCTCTTCGACTGGATCTGGCAGGTCAACCTCCACGGACCGGCGGCAGGCATCACCGGTCTCCAGGCGGACCAGCTGCCCTCCCCCGCGGCCCGGCTATTCTGCAACCCGCAGATCTCCGGGAACAACGGGGGCCACAGCATCCACCTCCGTGACCTGGGCCGACGCGGCGTGCACCTGCACGGCAGGTTCGAGGGAATGGACGACGGCGGGGCGCTCACCTTCACGGACGATCTGCCGGAACGCCTTGTGCAGGTCGAGGGAGGATTCGGGCACCGGCTGCGGCTCATCGACGCCTATATCGAAGCGGCGGGCCTCAACGCGCCGGAAATTGAGGAGCCCGCGGTGGACACGTGGCTGCCGGCCACGGACGGCGCCCGGCTGGACCTCGAGGCCGCAGGTGTCACCTCAATCGTCTGGTCCACCGGCTACAGCCTGGACTTCGGCTTCCTGGACGTCCCGGTACTGGACGAATGGAACTACCCCCTGCATACCCGCGGCGTCACCAAGGTGCCTGGACTCTACGTCGTCGGCCTGCCGTGGCTTACCCGCCACGCTTCCGCAACCCTGCCGGGCGTTGGGCCGGACGCTGGGTACGTGGCGGAGCACCTCGCGGCGCGGCCAGGCTGAGCCCTACCGCCCCGCGTCCACAAGGTCAGCGACAAAACGGGTATTGTCGTGCGCTGATCGCCAGCTCCGCTGACCAGAACCTGAGGATCTCCCTATGGCCCGCATCTTTATTACCGGTTCCGCCCAAGGTCTTGGCCGGGCTGCCGCTGAGACCCTCCTCGGCGAGGGCCACCGGCTGGTGGTCCATGCCCGCGACAGCGGCCGCGCGGCCACGC
Source organism: Pseudarthrobacter sp. MEB009 (assembly GCF_030208875.1). Taxonomy (NCBI): domain Bacteria; kingdom Bacillati; phylum Actinomycetota; class Actinomycetes; order Micrococcales; family Micrococcaceae; genus Pseudarthrobacter; species Pseudarthrobacter sp. MEB009. The sequence goes on along the minus strand of NZ_JARVTC010000009.1, from coordinate 69,680 downwards.
TGGCGGATCTGGTGCGCCGGGGTGCCGACGTTGTCATCGGCGACCTTGCCGACCCCCAGCAGGCCCGCAGCGTCGCGGACCAGGTCAACGAGCTGGGTCGGATGGACGCCGTCATCCATAACGCCGGCGTCTACGGCGAAGGACATCGCAACCCCACCAAGGCCGGACATCCCCGAACCTTGGCCGTTAACACCCTGGCGCCGTACCTGCTGACTGTCCTGATCCGGAATCCGGGGCGGCTGATCTACCTCACCAGCGACATGCACCGTGGCGGCAGCGGCCAACTCGACGACATGGACTGGGAGGCCAGGAAATGGGACGGCACCCAGGCGTACTGCGACAGCAAGCTGTTTGTCACTGCCCTTGCACTCGCTGTAGCCCGCCTCCGGCCAGGAACCCTGACCCACGCAGTCGATCCCGGCTGGGTGCCCACCCGCATGGGTGGAGCCTCCGCGCCGGATGATCTCGTTGAGGGCCACCTGACGCAGACTTGGCTTGCCGTCAGCGACAGTCCGGAAGCGGGCAGCAGCGGTTCGGTGTGGCACCACCGCCGTCCTGCCCCGATCGCCGCAGCAGTCCGCGACGTCGGCTTCCAGGACCAGCTCCTGGAAGTTCTGGCCCGGATGACAGGGGTCCGCCTGCTCACCTGATGGCCAGGCCAACCCGCTGTTTGCGGCCGGCAGGGTATGGGCTACTTGTCGCAGCCCCAGCCGTCGCCGTCCTTGTCCAGGTGCTTGCCGTATCCGGGCTGGCTGCTGTGAATCGGGGCAGCGCCTGCCGCGCGCACCGCATCACAGTTCTTGTAGTAAGCCGCAGCAGGCGGTGCCACAACAACTGGCGGCGCAACAACGGCCGGCGGGGCCACAACTACGGGAGGCGCGGCGGGCGGGGCAACAACAACGGGAGGCGCTTCAACCACAGGTGGGGCCACCACCACAGGGGGCGCCGCAGGCGTGACAACTTCCGCCTGGACGACGGGCGCCGCAGTGGGAGTCGGGGTCGGCGTGGGAGTCGCGGTTTCGTCGGTGAGGTGTTTGACGCCGAGGTTCACGGTTGAACCCTCCGCGGGCTTGGTTCGCCTTTCGGGGTCCTGGCTGACAACCTGCCAGTTGCTCTTTTTGACGATGGTCTTGTCGTCGTTCACATCTGTTGCTTTGACCTTGAATTTCAGCTTTTCGAGCTGATCGGTGGCTTTGTCCAGAGTCAGGCCCACAACGTCGGGCAACTCGACCAGGGCTTCGGTGTCCGCCACCGGCGTTGCCACGACAGTGGGCTCCGCGGCCTGCGTTGCCCCTCCGCAACCCGTGAGCAACAGCCCGGCGAGCACAACAAAAGCAAGATTCTTCTTCAACGTTCCCCCAAATAAGAGTGGCGCTTTGCACGGACTGGCGAGAATGCCCAGAAATGTCCGTTGGCCAACTAGGTCAGAGACTACTAAGCCGCTGCAGATTACTCCAAACGAGCAGTGCGAAGCACCCCTACCGGCCCGCCGCGTAACCCTGCGCGCCGCGCGGGTTGGCGGCAGCACCGAGTACGCCGGAAGAGGGGTCCCGCGTCACAGCGGAAAGCCGGCCCAGCGCCCAGTCCCCCGCCCGGGTAACCACATGCCCCCGGGCAATAAGATCCGCAATCACGGACTCCCCCAGCCGGTCCTCCACCACGGCGCCGCCCGGTGTCCAGGTGCGCGGCCAGAAGGAGCCGGGGATCGACGTCGTATGGAACACCGGCGCGTCGATGGCCTGCTGCGGCGAGTACCCGCCCACAATGGTGCGCAGCAGATACAGCAGCTGCCACTGGTCCTGCTGGTCCCCGCCCGGCGAGCCGAGCGCCGTCGTCGGCTGCCCGTCCTGCAGGACAAGCGTGGGCGTCAGCGTGGTGCGCGGGCGTTTGCCCGGCGTGAGCGTGGACGGCGAACCGTCCTCCAGCCAGGTCATCTGCAACCGCGTTCCCAGGCAGAAGCCCAGCTCAGGAATGGTCGGCGAGGACTGCAGCCACCCGCCCGACGGCGTCGCCGACACCATGTTCCCCCACCGGTCCACCACATCGAGGTGGCAGGTGTCCCCGCGCGTCTCGCCGGTGGGCGCCACCGTCGGTTCACCCACGCCGGCGAACCCGGTGGAAGCGGCCGACGGCGGGAGGTACTCCGTGCGCAAGGGTGGCAGGAACGGTTCATGGCCGGGGACGCTCCCGGGACGGAAATCGTGCGAGGCGCGTTCGCCGATCAGGGCCCGGCGTTCCGCCGCGTAGCCGGGGCTGAGCAGGTGGTCGAGGGGGACGCCGGTGTCGCCGTAGAAGGCCTCACGGTCGGCGATGGCCAGCTTCTGCGCCTCCAGGATGGTGTGCACCCCGAGTGCCGTGGAGGGGTCCAGGTGCTCGTCGTCGAACCCGTCAAGGATGGCCAGGGTCTGCAGCAGTGCCGGCCCCTGCCCCCACGGTCCGGTCTTGGCGATGGTGAGCCCGCGGAATTCGAACGTGGCGGCCGGTTCGTACCCCGCAGGACACGAGGCGAAGTCCGCCTCTGTGATGACGCCGGCGTGGTCCGTGCCGGAGGAATGCCGGTGCGGCGCGGCAAGGAAAGCCACCGCGGCCTGCGCCACAAACCCCTCCCGCCACTCGCGCCGGGCGGCGTCGATCCGTTCCGCGCGGCTGCCCGCGCCCCCTGCGGCAATCAGCCGGTCCAGGACCGCCGCGTACGGCAGGTTCCGGACAATGTCCCCGCCCCGCGGAATCCGGCCGTCCGGCATCCACTGGGCTGCCGACGTCGGCCAGTGTTCGGCGAAAAGGTCCGCCACGGTGGCGATGGTGCTGCCCACGCGTTCCAGGACGGGGTGGCCGTCCCGGGCGTACCCGATGGCGAAGGCCAGCACGTCTGCCAATTCCCAGGTGCCGTGGTCGCGCAGCAGCAAGAGCCAGGCGTCGACGGCGATCGGCACCGCGGCGGCGAGCGCACCCGCGCCGGGCACCAGTTCAAGGCCCTCGGCCAGGTAATGCTCCCGCGTGGCAGCGGCCGGGGCAGGACCCTGGCCCATCAGCACCACGGGTTCGGAGGGGTTGGCGGCGGTGACAAACACGCCGGTCATGTCCCCGCCGGGCCCGTTCAGGTGCGGTTCCACAATGTGCAGGACAAAAGCGCCCGCCACGACGGCGTCAAAGGCGTTCCCACCGCGCTCCAGCACGGCCTGCGCCGACGCGGTGGCCAGCCAGTGCGTGGAGGCCGTCATCCCGAAGGTGCCTTGCAGGGTGGGCCGGGTGGTGAAACTGCTCGCGGGGGTAAAGGTCACGGAATCGCTTTCGGCAGGCGGCGGGTGTGCCTCGATCATAGGCAGCCCGCCGTGTTCCACCCGCCCTTGGCAGTCGCCAGATGACAAGCCACGCAGGCCACCGCCCTCCTAGGCCTTCTGCAGGGTGAAGATCCCGTACCGCATCGCACCGCAGCGGTAAGCCAGGATCATGCGGGGAATGCCGAGGACGGCTCCGCGGTTGCCTGCGCTCAAGGCGAGGCGGCGGGCTTCGCGGTCAACGAGGAGGGCTTTCACCAACCGGAGGGCGCAGATTGTCCAGGTACGGGCAACGCGGCGGCTGACATCCTCGTAGCCGGTGACCGTGAAGCCCGCCGCCGTCGCCATGGCCTCGTAGTCCCCGCGGGTGCCCATCGAGGGCAGCCGGCCTTCGCGGCAGATGGGCTCCAGCAGGTGGCGGACCTTCAACCCGCCGGCGTTCGTTTCGGCCAGCCAGGCGCAGATGACGAAGCGGCCACCGGGCGACAGCACGCGGTGGGCCTCGGCGAAGAACCTGGGCTTATCGACCATGTGTTCGCTCGACTCGATAGCCCATGCGGCGTCGGCGGTGGCTCCGGCCAGCCCGTTGTCGAGCCAGTCCCGGACCCGGATTTCCACGTCGGGCACGGGCTGGCCGGCAGCGTAGCGCGCCTGCTCCTCTGACAGCGTGAAACCGGTGACACGGACCCCGTGCAGCACCGCGAGCCGCCTTGCCGTGGCGCCGTAGCCGCACCCGATGTCGACGCACGCCTGGCCGGGCGTGAGGCCCAGCCTGTCGCCAACCGTGTCCACCAGCGCCTCAACGGCCGCGCCGGCCGTCTCGCGGCCCGTCGCCCACAATCCGTGGTGGACATGCTCACCCCACACGCGGCGGTAGATGGGATCGAGCTCGTCGTAGTGCTCCGCCACAGCCTCGGCGCTCTGGGAAATATCGGGGACGATCACGGCCTGACCCTACAACGGCGCTCCGGCACGAAGAAAGGGTTTGGCCGACGCCGGCACCCGCCTCCCGCCGTCGTCCTGCGCGCCGTCCACCCGGCAAAACCGCGAGGTGGACCAGCAGGTTTGTCGCAACCATCGCCTGGAGGTCCAACAACGCCTCAGCGGGACCGGGCGCGTCCGCCCAGACGTGCCGTGACTTTCTGCGCAGCCGCGGCGCACGATTCCCCGAGGGCGTGAAGGCGGTCCGTGGAAACCCGGAATCTTGGGGCAGGGATCAGGACGGCGGCCACAATGTCGCCGCGGTGATCGTAGACGGGCGCGGCCACGCCCACCTCGTCGATGGAAGTTTCTCCATAGTTAAGTGCCCAGCCGCGGCTGATGCCGTCCCTCAGCCGGACCATATAGGCATCCAGGCTGACGTCGTCGAGGCCGGGGTAAGAAATGGCACCGCTGCTGAGGAGAGTTCGTACCCGGGCTTCGGGTTCGTTGGCAAGGAAGACCTGCACTGATGAACTCAGGGCGTCGCTGTAGCGTACGCCCAGCGGGGCGGTGTGTTTGATCTGCTGATGGCTGGCGATCTGCTCAACACAAATCGATTCGTCGCCGCTCCACATCATGAGGGCACTGGTTTCGCCGGTCTGCTCGGTGAGTTCGCGGAGCACGGGATAGGCGACGCGGCGCTCTTCCAATTCGGCCAGCAGGGGGCCGGCCACGGCAATGAGTCCGAGCCCCAGCCGGAAGCGGCGGGTTTCCTCGTCGCGCTCCACGAGGTGTTCCTGTTCGAACGTGGCCAGGATCCTGGAGACGGTGCTTTTGTGCAGGCCCACACGGTTGGCGATTTCGGTAACGCCCAGGAGCGGCTCGTCAGCGGTGAAGGTGCGGAGGACGGCGATCGCGTTGACGATGACGGAAGCACCCTTGCTGTCGCCGTTGGCTGTGGTCTCGGATTCAGTTGCACTCATGGTGTTTCCCATCATTCCCTACAGTCGCCGGAAGCGGCGCCAGGGGCCTGGCGCCGCTTCCTCGTGTGCCGCTAATGAAAGGATCAGCCGCCGATGATGTTGTATTCGGGGCCAAACGGGAACTTGGTGATGTTCTCGGCACCGTCCTCCCCTACTACCAGGATGTCGTGTTCCCGGTAGCCGCCGGCGCCCGGCTGGCCGTCCAGGACGGTGATCATCGGTTCCATGGAAACCACCATGCCCGGTTCCAGGACGGTGTCGATGTCCTCGCGGAGCTCCAGTCCGGCTTCCCGGCCGTAGTAGTGGCTGAGGACGCCGAAGGAATGTCCGTAGCCAAAGGTGCGGTTGGCCAGCAGTCCGTGTCCCACATAGATCTCATTAAGCTCGGCGGCGATGTCCTTGCAGACAGCCCCTGGTTTGATAAGTTCCAGGCCGCGCTTGTGGACCTCGACGTTGATGTTCCACAGTTCCAGCGAGCGGGCATCTGGCTCACCGTAGAAGAGCGTCCGTTCCAGCGCGGTGTAGTAGCCGGAGGTCATGGGGAAGCAGTTCAGGGACAGGATGTCGTGTTGCTGGATCTTCCGCGTAGTGGCCCAGTTGTGGGCGCCGTCGGTGTTGATGCCCGACTGGAACCACACCCAGGTGTCACGGATTTCGGAGTCGGGAAAGGTCCGGGCAATCTCGTGCACCATGGCTTCGGTGCCGATCAGGGCCACCTCGTATTCGGTGATTCCGGCCGTGATGGCGTTGCGGATGGCTTCGCCGCCAAGGTCGCCGATGCGGGCGCCGTGCTTGATGACCTCAATCTCTTCGGCGGACTTGATCATGCGCTGGCGCATGGCTGCCTGGGCCACGTCCACCAGGGCTGCCCCGTCAAAGGCCGCCTGGATCTTGTTGCGGTTATCCAGCGGCAGCGAGTCATCCTCCACACCGAGGCGGCGCGGGCTGATCCCCCGGGTACGCAGGACCTCCTGGATGGCGAAGATGTAATTGTCGCGGCGCCAGTCGGTGTAGACCAGGTTGTCTCCGTAGCTGCGGCGCCAGGGCATACCGGCGTCGATGTTGGCGGTGACGGTGACGTTGTCGGCCTGGGTGACCACCATGGCGTACGGCCGGCCGAAGGTGGTGAAGAGGAAGTCGGAGTAGTACTTGATGGAGTGGTAGCTGGTCAGGACGACGGCGTCCAGATCCTTCGCTGCCATGATCCGGCGCAGGCCGGCCAGGCGGCGTTCAAACTCGGCGTCGGAGAACGTCAGGCTGACCTTTTTGCCGTTCCGAAGGATCTTGGTGCGCTCCAGTTCAGCGACGGTGGTTGCGTTATCGGTGCTAACGGTCATGGTGATGCCTTTCTGCGGTGCTGTTCTTGGTGAGGAAAAGAGTGTGGAGCCGGGGCGGCTACTCGTGGCGCAGCGGTTCCCTGCACGTTTCGCGGGAGAGCGCGACGGCGACCAGGGAGATAATGGCCGCTGCGACCAGATACCAGGCGGGAGCGAGGTCGTTGCCCGTCGACGCGATCAGGAGCGTTGCCATGAACGGAGCGGTGCCGCCGAACAGGGCGTTGGACAGGTTGAAGCTGACCGCAAAGCCGCTGTAGCGGACGCGGGTGGGGAACATTTCGGCCAGGAAGCTGGGCAGCGTGCCGTCGTTAAGGGTGAGCATGGCGCCCAACAGGATCTGGACCAGGACGATGATGAGGAAGTTCCCTGTTCCCAGCAGCGCGAACGCGGGCACGGTCAGCAGGATGAACGTGATGGACGCGCTGATCAGCACTTTTTTGCGTCCGTAGCGATCTGAAAGCATCCCGGTCAGGAAGATGAAGCCGATATAGGTAACGAGCGCAATGGTGGTGGCGAGGAATGATGCGGTGGCACCGAGGCCCAGCTCAGAGGACAGGTAGGTTGGCATGTAACTGAGGATCACGTAGAACCCGACGGCGTTGAGCAGCACGGCGCCGACGGCCTTGAGTAGCAGCCGCCAGTGGTTCCGGAACAACCCCGCCACCGGCGCTTTGATGGTTTCGTCCTCCGCTGCCAACTCACGGAACACCGGGGTGTCTTCGAGCTTGGTCCGGATGTAGCGGCCAATCAGTCCCATCGGGGCGGCCAGCAGGAACGGCAGGCGCCAGCCCCAGCCGTGCATCGCCTCGGTGCTGAGCATGGTGGTCAGCAGACCCGCAATCAGGGAGCCGAAGAGAAGTCCGGCCGCGGTGCTCGCGGGAACCACTGCGGCGAACAGGCCGCGCTTGTTCGCGGGAGCGTACTCCACCAGGAAGGCCGAAGCCCCGGCGTATTCCCCGGAAGCGGAGAAGCCCTGAACAACGCGGATCATCAACAGAAGGACCGGCGCCCAGATGCCGATGGTGTCGTAACCCGGGATCAGGGCGATGCAGAAGGTTGCAGCGGACATGATCAGGATTGAAAGGGAGAGTGCGGTGCGTCGGCCCACTTTGTCCCCGATGTGGCCCCAGACGAAGCCGCCAAGCGGACGCACCAGGAACGAGATGGCAAAAAGGGCGAACGTCAGCAGGAGTCCCGTCTGGGGGTCCGACTCAGGGAAGAACACGGTGGCGATCGTGACGGCCAGGTATCCGTAGACGGCGTAGTCGAACCATTCAACAAAGTTGCCGATGAAGCTTGCCGCGACGACCCGGCGGCGCGTTTCCCTGCTGACGACGTTGTCAGCAAGGTGCAGCTGCTGGCCGCTCAGTGTGCTGCCTCCATGGGCGCGGTTATGCTCCGCACTCGCGATTCCTTGGAGAGGGGAGGATGAAGTCTCGTTACTCATTTGTCCACCAAGTTGTTTGGGGTTGCAATAAGCGCAACGCTGTTGCAACAGACTATGCGTGATGCGCGACACAGTCAATGCTTTTTCGAGTGCTTCCCGCCGCGATTCCGCTCTATTCCACTTTCTCATCATGACGCATTGGCCAGGCTGCCGCCGTCGTCCCAGCTTTCACGAGGAACCAACGGCGAGCGCCGCGGTTGGTTCATTAGTTGCATTCAGCACAACAAAGTTGCTAAGAGGGCCCAATGCGAGTCCGACGCCGGGCGCCCGCGTCTCCACGAAGGATTCCCATGCGAGCCAGGACGGGAGGCCGTCGGGCGCCGCCCTGTAGGAACCCGCCGGAAACAGAACGCAAAAATCCCCGGTCGGGTTCTCCCGGCCGGGGATTTGCTGCGGTGCGTTCGGCGGAGGCGGATGTAAAGGTCCGCCCAGTGATTCCCCGCTTACTCCCCGCGGGCCGTGGCCAGATGACCTGCCGCGGCGATTTCCAGGTGCGTCAGGTCCGACGCCACGGTCACGAATGTGAAGCCCTCCGAGATCCGCTGGGCCGCCACCTCACCGCTGGGCGTGTGGATCGCCGCGATGACGTCGGCAGCTTCGGCCGCCTCCCGGATGGTCACCAGGGCGGCGTTGAAGACCTCCGCCACGTCCGGATCGTTCGGGAACTTCCCGCCCACGGCAAGGCATAGATCGGACGGGCCGATGTACACCCCGTCGATCCCGGGCACGGCGCAGATCTCCTTCACGTTCTCCAAGCCTTCGGGCGTCTCGATCATGGCCAGGCACAGCACGGTGGCATCGGCTTCAGCAGGCTTGGGACCGATCCGCAGCGCCGAGCGCATGGGACCGTAGGACCGCATGCCGTGCGGCGGGTACCGGACTGCCCTGACGGCGGCAGCGGCTTCAGCCGCGTTGTTGATCAGCGGCACGATCACCCCGGCGGCCCCGGCGTCGAGCGCCTGGCCAATGAACGCTGCGTTGTTCGAGGGCACCCTGACGATCCCCGCGGCCCCGGCTGCGTCGATCGCCATCAGGCCGTGCAGCCAGCCGGAGTAACCCATCAGGCCGTGCTGGGCGTCCAGGGCCACGTAGTCGTACCCCAGCCGCGCCACCCGCTCGGTGGATACCGGCGAGTCCAGCACCACCCAATATCCGACGACGGCCTGCTTGGCCCGGGCTTTTTCGGCAAATGCTGCGGCGCTCATGGCGGATTCCTCTTCAGTTTGGCGATTCAATGGTCAGCAGAAGGCTAGCGGTTGTACTTGGGCATGGGCCCGCGGATTTCAGCGGCCACCGCGTCGCACGCGGCCACCACATCGGCCGGCAGCGGACCCTTCGCGGCAGCCGCGATGTTGGCCTGCAGCTGCTCCACCTTGGACCCGCCCAACAAGACGGACCCTACCCCCGGCTTGCTGAGCAGCCACCGCAGGGACAGCTCCGGCAACGGCAGGCCCGCACCGTCGGCAATCCCGGCCAGCTGCCGCACCGCCTCAAAAAGCCGCGGGTCCCAGTACCGCTGGCGGTACATTTCGGCCAGCCGCGAGTTACCGAACCGGCCTTCACCGGGCTCCTCCGAAAAGGTGTGCCTGCCCGTCAGCAACCCGCCGCCCAGCGGGTTGTAGACCATCGTCAGCAATCCGGTGTGCTCCGCAAACTCCAGGTATTCGTCCTCCAGCCGGGTGGCCAGCAGGTTGTACAGCTGCTGCGCCACCACCGGGCGGACGACGCCGGCAGCATCGGCAACGGCGTTCAGCTCACCGATCTGCCAGGCGGCGAAGTTGGACACACCCCACGCGCCCACCTTGCCTTCGGTGATCAGGCGGCCGACGGCGGCAACCGTCTCAGCGGGCGGCGCGGCACGGTCGGGCATGTGCAGGTAGAACAGGTCCAGCCGGTCGGTGGCGAGCCTGCGGAGGCTGCCCTCCACCGAGAGGCGCAGGCCTTCCGCCGAGAGCGGTGAATGCTCCCCGGCGTCCGGGTGCGGCATGCCGGCCTTGGAGGCGAGGATGACGGCGTCGCGGTGGGCGGGAAGGAGGTTGGCCAGGATTTCCTCGGTGGTTCCCCCGGCGTACCCGTTGGCCGTATCAATCACGGTGATGCCGGCGTCGAGCGCTGTTTCCAGCATCCCCGCCGCGACCTCTTCGGACGCGGTGTCCCCGAACGTCATGGTGCCCAGCGCCAGCTGCGAGATGGGCAGCTCCAGTCCCGCCACGGTGGTTCCCTGCATCAGCTTGCTTCCTCCATCTGTACGGGTTCGCCCTGGGGCGCTACTTTGTTCAGGCAGGACACTACGTCCCGCGGTTTGCGGCCGGTCATGGTCAGCGGGTCCAGCGCGGCGGCCCGCAGCGCACGGGTATAGGGGTCGCGGGGCGTGGTGAGGACCTGCTCCGTCGGCCCCTGCTCCACGATCCTTCCCTTGGACATCACCAGGACGTGGCTGCTGCTTTCGCGCACCACACCCAGGTTGTGGCTGATCATCAGGTACGTCAGGCCGGTGGCTTGCTGGATGTCCGCCAGCAAATCAAGGACCTGCGCCTGGACGGAGACATCCAGGGCGCTGGTGGCTTCGTCGCACACCAGCAGCTCCGGTTTGGAGGCCAGCGCCCGGGCAATGCCGATGCGCTGCCGCTGCCCGCCGGAAAACTCTGCCGGCCGCCGGCCCAACGCCGAGGACGGCAGGCCCACCTGGTCGATCAGCTTGGCTGCCTCGGCCCGTCGTTCCTTCGCGGAGCGGATGCCGCGCAGCGTCAGCGGTTCGGCCACGATGTCCTCGGCCGTCAGGTGCGGGTCCAGGGAACCGTACGGGTCCTGGAACACCATCTGCACCTTGGCGCGGAGGGGCCGCAGCTGGCGTGCCGGCATCCGGGCGATGTCCTGGCCGCTGAGCAGGATCTGGCCGGAGGTGGGAGTGAGCAGCCGGACGATTGCCTTGGCGATGGTGGACTTGCCGCAGCCCGACTCGCCCACAATCGCCACGGTGCTGCCCCGGGGCACGTCGAAGCTGACATCGTCCACGGCCCGGAAGGTGCTGCGGTGCACGGCGTAGTCCACGGTGAGGTTCTTGACGGACAGCACCAGGTCCTTCGCCGGCAGCGTTCCGGCCGGGGTCTGCAGGGTGGCGCTCACGGGTGTGCTCCGTTCAAAGTGTTGGACGTGGCCGGGTTGAAGACCGGGGTATCGGGCTGCGGTTCCCCGTCCCAGTGCCCCAGCTTGGGCACCGCGGCCAGGAGCTTCTGCGTGTAGTCGGTCTGCGGGTGCTCCACAATCTGCTCCACTTCACCGCTTTCGACAAACTTTCCGTCCTTCATCACGTGGATCCGGTCCGAGACCAGCCGGGCCACACCCAGGTCGTGCGTGATCATAAGGATGGCCACGGAGGTGCGTTCCTGCAGTTCCATCAACAGGTCCAGGATGCCGGCCTGCACGGTGACGTCCAGGGCGCTGGTAGGTTCATCAGCCACCAGCAGCACCGGATCCACGGCGAGCGCCATGGCGATCAGGACGCGCTGGAGCATGCCGCCGGAGAGCTGGTGCGGGTACTTCTTCAGCTGCGCGTCCGGGCTGGGGATCCGGACCTGTTCCAGCAGCTCCAGGCAGCGCCGGTTCAGGTCGGCTTTGGACATGGCACCTTTGCGGAGCACGGCCTCGCCCAGCTGCCGGCCGATGGTATGCACCGGGGACAGGGCCGTCATGGCGTCCTGCGGGATCAGTGCCACGGACCGGCCGCGGAGTTTCGCGAATTTCTTCGGTTCGGTGACCACGTCCACGCCGTCCAGCATGGCGTGGCCGGAGATGACCGCGAGATCGTCCGGCAGGAGCCTGAGGAGGCCCATCGCCGTCGTACTCTTTCCCGATCCTGACTCACCGATGATGGTGACGGTCTGGCCGGCATCGATGCTGAAGGAGACGCCGTCCACGGCGCGGATCACCCCGCCGGTGGTCATCAGTTCGATGGAAAGGTCGCGGACCTCGAGGACGCTCATGCTGTGGTTTCCTTCCGGCGGCGGACGCGGTCCCGGAGGCCGTCCGCCAGCAGGTTGACCCCCACCACCAGGATGGCGATTACAGCGCCGGGCAGGGTGACGATCCACCAGGAGGTGGTGAGGAAGTCCTGGCCGTCGGAGATGATGCGGCCCCAGGTGGCGAACGGGCGCTGCGGCCCGGCACCCAGGAAGCTCAAGGCGCTTTCCATCAGGACGGCGGTGGCCAGCAGCAGCAGGACCACCACGATCACCTGGTTGATGACGTTGGGGATGATGTGCTTCACCAGTGTGGTGATCTGGGGCAGGCCCAGCACCTTGGCGGCCTGCACGTAGGGTTTTTCGCGTTCCACCAGGACCAGTGACCGGGTGAGGCGGGCAGGTTCGGGCCATTGGGCGATCGCGATCACAAACGTGATGACCGGGATGGACGGGCCAAAGAGGGCCACCACCAGCAGGAGCATCATGAGCAGCGGCAGCGAGAGCTGGGCTTCGATCAGGCGGGACACCACGGCGTCCACCCAGCCGCCGAAGAACCCTGCGAGGGCACCGAGGACAACGCCCACGACGCCGGAAATCACCACGGCGAGCACGCCGATGGTCAGCGACACCTGGCCGCCGTGCAGGACGCGGGAGAGGATGTCCCGGCCCAGCTGGTCGGTGCCGAACAGGTGGCCGCCGCTGAGCGGCGGCAGGAAGCGGGACGTGATGTTCTGGGCATCGACGTCGGGCAGCGGCAGGACCTGCGCCAGGACGATCGGAAGGACCACGATGGCGGTGAGGAACGCCCCCAGGACCATCTTCACCTTCGCCGAGCGTTCCCGGCGGGCCGCGGAGGAGCGCTTGAGCAGCTGCTTGGTGACCGCCGTCGGGCGTTTCATGGCCTGGGCGGCGAGCGGGATTTCGTTGATGGTGCTCATGCCACGGACACCTTTCCGAGCCGGACGCGGGGGTCCAGCAGCGGGTAGCAGAGATCGATCAGCAGCTGGACGCCGACGGCGAGGACGGACGTCACCAGCACTGTTGCCTGGATGAGGGGGTAGTCGCGGGTTTCCAGGGCCCGGACCACCAGGGAGCCGAGGCCCGGCCAGTTGAACACCACTTCCACCACCACCACGCCGTTGAGCATGCCGGCAAACCGGGTGCCCAGGGTGGTGAGGATGGGGATGGAGGAGTTGCGCATGGCGTAGGCCCAGGTGAGTTTCTGCTCGCCGGTGCCGCGGGCGCGGGCCACCGTCAGGTAGGGGGCGGCCAGGTTGGACCCCACCTCGCGGCGGACCATCCGGGACACCAGGGCGATCTGCAGGATGGCGATGGTGGCAACGGGCAGCACCACCCCGGACCAGCTGGTGAAGCCGGAGGACGGGAAGATGGGGAACACTACGGCGAACAGGGTCAGGAGCATGATGCCGATCCAGAAATCGGGCATCGACTGCCCGGCGATGGTGAGGACGTTGACGCCCAGCTCACGCTTGGTGTCGGCACGCTTGGCCATCCAGACGCCCAGCGGGATGGCCACCACGATGGCCAGGAGGATGGCGAGGACCGCCAGGAAGATGGTGTTGGACAGCCTGCCCAGCACCACGTCCAGGGCGGGTGCCTGGAAGGAGTATGACTTGCCGATGTTTCCGGCGGCCAGTTCCTTGACGAAGATGCCGTATTGGGTGAAGAGGGGTTCATTGAGCCCCATGGAGGTCCGGATTTTTTCCAGGTCCCCGGTGGAGGCCAGCGGCCCGGCCAGGGCATAGGCCGGGTCGCCGGGAGCCATGCGGATGAGCACAAACACTGTGGACACGGTCAGGAAGATCGTGAGCAGGCTTTGGCTCAACCGTTTGGCGACGTATGTGAGCATGGGGCTAGCCGTTCACCTTGACTGTGGAGAGCTGGTACGAGTTGATGGGGCGGAGCTTGACGCCTTCCACCCGTGCGCGGCGGGCCAGGACGGCGTTGGGGATGAAGGCCCACATGCACGGCCACTTGGCCCAGATGTCCTTCTGGACCTGGGTGAGCAGTGCGGTGCTCTTGGCCTGGTCCGTCTCTGACGTGGCGGTGATGATTTTGCTGCTGATCTCGGGGAAAACGAAGCCGTGGTACGTGTCGCGGGTGGCTTCCTTCTCCGCCGTGCCGGCGTACATGCCCTGCAGGTTGGTCAGGGCCAGGCCGGTCTGGTTTCCATAGCCGTTGCCCAGGATGTCCCAGTCGCCGGCCTTGCCCTGCCGCCAGGAGGAGATGTCGCCGCCCGGCTCGAACTGCTGCAGCTCGGCCGTCACGCCGATTTCCTTCATCATTTCCACCAGGGCTTCCATGATGGAAACGTCGGCGGCGAATTCACCGGTTTCCCAGATCACCTTGACGGACAGGTTGGACACGCCCAGCCCGGCCAGCAGGGACTTGGCCTTGCCGGGATCGTAGGCGTATTCGCCGGTTTCCACGGCGCCGGCCAGGGTCTGCGGGACCACACCCTTGGCGGAGGTGACGGTGCCACCCAGGATGCCTTCCACCACGGACTTGCTGTCGAACCCGTAGGACAGGGCCTCGCGGACCTTGGGGTCCGACATGGGGCTGTCCGCCGGCTTGCGGAAGTTGTAGAACAGCTGGTTGTAGCGGGTTCCGGTGACCGATTCGATCTCGATGCCGTCCACGGATTTCAGCTGGGCCACCGAGTCCGGGGTGATGGAGTCGATCACGTCCACCTCGCCGGAACGCAGGGCCACCACGCGGCTGGACTCCTCGGACATAAAACGGACGTTGACTTCGCTGACGCTGGGCTTCTCGCCCCAGTAGTTCTCATTGACGACCAGCTTGTAGGTGCCGGTGCCGCGGTCCGCGGAGGCCACCTTGTACGGGCCGGTGCCCACGCCGTCCTGCAGCTCTTCAGGCTTGTTGGCGGCGGCCGGGGTGATGAGGATGTTGGACATCAGCGTGCTGAGCACCGGCAGCGGCGCCTTGGTGTCCAGGGTGAAGGTCAGCTCGTCCTTTTTCGTGACGGTGGGCCATTCCGGGAACTGCGGGGCCAGGAAGGAGCCGTTGACCTGGCTGTACATCTCCAGGGCCTTGGCCACATCCTCCACGGCCACGCTGGAGCCGTCCGAATACTTGATGTCGTTGCGGAGCTTGACCGTCCACTGTGTGGGGCTGGTCAGTTCAAAGGACTCGGCCAGGACGTTGCGGGGCTTGAGGTCATCGCCGATTTCCGTCAGGGCCTGGCGGACGGCGCGCTGGACGGTGACGGCGGCGTCGAACTGGTTGAGCTTGTTGTCCAGGCTGACCAGGGAGCGGTTCAGGCCCAGGGTCAGGGTGGTGGAACCGGTGGCTCCGCCGCCCGGGGCGCTCGGCGCCACGCAGGCTGTGACGGCGGGTGCCAGTACTGCGCCTGCTCCGGCCAGGGCGCCCCACCGCAGGAGGGAACGCCGGGAGAGGGAACGCTGTGCCACTTCGCCGAGGAATCCGCTGCCGCCGGCAACGTTGTCGGATCGAGTCATCTTTGACCTCCAAGTAAGGGGCCGGCACCTGCCGGCCGAGGCGCTGCATCCTGGTGATACCTGCCCCGCTGGTGTTACTGCCATCACCATGCCACGATTGCGCAAAGCGCGCAATAGGGCTAGCGTGTTTTGTGCAGACCAGATAGTTTTCGGTATGCAGGATCCATAACGCCGATGCCAAAGGAGGCAGCAATGCTACGCATACTTGCCATTGCTGACGACCTTTCCGGCGCGGCCGAGACCGCTGCGGCGCTGCTGGGCGGCTCTTTCGACTTGACTGAATCTTGTGCGCAGAGTGCGCATTCCTTGCCTTTAGAGCAGGGAACGGACGACGGCGGCCCCCAGGTCCGCCTGCTCCCGCACGGTCCGGAAGACCTTGCGGCAGCCGTGGCCCGCCTGCCGTGGGCGGCCGCCACTTTGGTTCTGGACACGGACAACCGGGCGTTCCCGGCGGACGTTGCCGCGCACAGGCTCCGCTTGATCCTGGGGGCGCTGCCCTCCGGCGATGCCGCTCCCCTGGTCTTCCTGAAGATCGATTCGCTGCTCCGCGGACCGGTGGCGCGGCAATTGGAAGTCCTGGCGGAGGGCGGCCCTGTCCTCCTGGCCCCCGCGCTGCCCGCAATGGGCCGCAGCACTGTCAACGGGATGGTGCACCACGGGGGTGTCCCGCTGCACCGGACCCCGCTCTGGGCTGCCGAACCGACGGCGGCGCCGGAGTCTGTCGCCGCAGCCCTGGCTCCCCTGGACACCACCCTGATCAGACTGGCGGCCGTCCGCTCCGGAACCCCGGCCCTGACCGCCCTCCTGATGGCGGCGAGCGCCGGCCACCCCGCAGCCGTCATCGTCTGCGACGCGGAAACCACGGCGGACCTGGACCTCATTGCCCGGGCCGCCCGCGGTATCCCGGGTCTGCGGCTTGCCGGCGCGTCCGCATTGGGCGCCGCCCTGGCCCGGACTGCAGGACACGCACCCGAGGCGAGGGCCGCCGTCGTCCGCTCACCCAAAGCCCGGCAGGACGCCAAGGCGCCGTTGCTGGTGGTGGGCTCGGCGTCAGGACCGGCGCGGGAGCAGCTCCACGTTCTGGCAGCGGGCGGCGTCCCCGTCATCACGTTTGCCCCGCAGGATCTCCTGGCCGGAAACCCGTCAACCGCCGCGCTGGAAACTGCACTCCAGGCGGGTCCGGCGGCGGTCACGGTGGCGGCGGCCGACGTGGATCCGGTGGCGTCGGCCCGGATCGCCGGCGGGCTGGCCCGGACAGTTGCACCGTTCGCCAAAGACCGGCCGCTGATGCTGACCGGCGGCGAAACTGCGCGGCACGTGCTGGCTGCACTCGGCGTCCAGCAACTCTTGGTGGTGGGCGAGATCGAACACGGCGCCGTCCTGTCCCGTACGCCGGCCGGGATGCCCGTGGTCACCAGACCCGGAAGTTTCGGCAGCCGGGACAGCCTCTGCACCATACTGGCCGCACTCGCCGGCTCCCCCGAACCTTCCGCGGCGGAGGATCCCTCCCCCGCCGCACTCCCCCTGCCGACGGCCCCCCAGCCGTCCCTGCCCCCTGAAGGACACTTCATGAACAACACTGATTCTGCGGAACTGCCCTACGTGGCCGTCACCATGGGCGATGGCGCCGGGGTGGGACCCGAGGTGGTGGTGGCCGCCGTGCTGGATCCGCAGAGCAACGCCGAGTGCCGGCCCGTGGTGGTCGGGGACGCGCTGCGGCTGCGCCAGGCCGCCGAGGTGCTGGGCATTGAGGCGGACATCCAGGTGATCACGGACGTGGAGGACGCGGTGTTCACGCCGGGCCGGGTGAACGTGATCGACTTGGCGCTGCTGCCGGAAGACCTGCCGTGGGGGCAGCTCTCCCCGGTGGCCGGGCATGCGGCGTACGAGTACATCCGGGTGGCCAGCGAGCTGGCGATGGCCGGGAAGGTGCAGGCCATCTGCACGGCGCCGCTGAACAAGGAGGCGCTGCACGCGGCCGGCCACATCTTCCCGGGGCACACCGAGCTGTTGGCGCAGCTGACGGGCACGGAGGAGGTGTCCATGATGCTCTCCACACCCAAGATCAAGGTAATCCACGTGACCACGCACATCGGACTGATGGACGCCGTCCGGAAGATCAACCCGGACCTGGTGGAACGCACCATCCGGCGCGGGCACGAGGCACTGATCCGGGCCGGGATCCCCCAGCCGAAGATCGGCGTGTGCGCCATCAATCCGCACGCCGGCGAGAACGGTTTGTTCGGGCAGGGCGAGGAAGCCGAGAAAATCGAGCCCGGTGTGAAGGCTGCGCAGGCGGTCGGCATCAACGCCGTGGGCCCGCTGCCGGCGGACACGCTGTTCTTCCTGGCTGGCCGCGGCGACTACGACCTGGTGGTGGCCATGTACCACGACCAGGGCCACGGCCCGGTGAAGGTGCTTGGCATCGAGGCCGGCGTGAACATCACGGTGGGCCTGCCGGTGATCCGCACGTCCGTGGACCACGGCACCGCGTTCGACATCGCCGGCAAGGCCATCGCGGATCCGCGGTCCATGGTTGAGGCGCTGCACCAGGCGGCGGAGATGGCAACCCGGCCCGCCGTGGCCGTGTAGCAACCATGTTTTCGGGACGCCGGAACTAGCATGGGTACTTATCCCACGGGAAGGAGGCCGGGAATGATGTCTGCGGATGCGCGGCGCGAGGAGATCTACCACCTCGCCGTGACCACCGGCCTGGCGTCCGTGGAGGAGCTGTCCGCGCGCTTCGAGGTGACGGCGTCCACCATCCGTCGCGACCTCGCCTTGCTCAACGGGCAGGGCCGGCTGGCCCGCACCTACGGCGGTGCGATGGCGTTGGGCGCGCACCCGGAGGCGTCGCTGCGGCAGCGCACGGGCGAGGCGTTTGAGCAGAAGCATGCGATCGCCCGCTGGGCGGCGGCCGTGATCCAGCCCGGGGAGAACATCCTGCTCGACGCCGGCTCCACCGTGGGTGCCCTGGCGCATGAACTGCGCGGCTTCGATCGGTTGTCCGTGACCACCCCAGGCATCAACACCATGCAGGAACTCGCCGAGTCCGACGGCATCGAGGTGGACTGTCTGGGCGGCCGGCTGCGCAGCCTTTCGCAGAGTTTTGTGGGGCCGCTGGCCGAGGCTGCGCTGGAACGGATGAGTTTTGACCGGGTGTTCCTGGGCGCCGACGCCGTCACCGCCGAAGACGGCATCTGCGAGGCCGACCACGCCCAGACGCGGCTCAAGGAGCTCATGGCCCGCCGCGGGCGTTCGGTTTACGTTTTGGCGGATTCATCCAAGCTCGGGCTGCGGCCGTTCCACGCATGGGCGCGCCTTGCTCTCCCGTGGACTTTGGTGACGGACGACGGCGCCGACCCCGCCCAAGTGCAGAAGTTCCGGGACGCCGGGGTACAGGTTGAGGTGGCTGCGGTTTAGCGGTTGTTGATCCTGTCGGTTCTTCCCAGCGCGGCCGTGGGGCCGTCAGGGTCTGTTCACCATCGGCTCTTCTTGATGGGTTGTGATTGCGTGTAGGACTCGGGAAGCTTGGTCTTGGCCACCGTGATGCGGAGCGGATCAGGCGATCCGCGGCGGATGCGCACTTTCCGGGCGCGGTAGACAACCACCGACTCCCAGATAAGGTACGCCGCGCCGAGAGCCATCAGCAGGGCACCGAACAGGGTTGCCCATTGCGCCGTCGCCGTCCCCACTGGATTAGTGATGGCGACGTATATGCAGAGGCCGAACATCGGCACCAGAAACACCAGCCCAGGCAGGTTCTGCCACCACCGCGTGCTTCCGTTCGGCGGGCCGCCCAACTCCGTTTTGGTGTAGCTGTGAAGCATTCCCTCGGCAGTCAGATACAAAACCCGCTTTTCACCGCGGGCAAGAGCGGCTTTATGTTCGGCATGCACCGCATCATCGTGTTCCTGGTGGCTGCTGACCGACATGATTCCCCCAACTGTCATATGGCCTCTTCAACGCCCCAGTTTAGGGGTCGCGGCAGGACTCGCGGCTACTCAGCGATGTCCTCCGCCCACAGGTCCGGTTTGTCGGCCTGGAACGAGCGCATCATGTCCACGCAGCGCGGGTCATCCAGGACCACGACGTCAACGCCGCGCGAGCGCAGCAGGTCCAGCTCGCCGTCGAACGTGCGGGCCTCCCCCACCACCACGCGGGGGATCTTGAACTGGATGATGGTCCCCGTGCACATGGCACACGGGGCCAGGGTGGTGTAGAGCGTGGTGTCCCGGTAGCTCTTCTGCCGGCCGGCGGCGCGCAGCGCCGACATCTCCCCGTGCGCGATCGGGTCACCGTTCTGGACCCGTTCGTTGTGCCCGCTGGCGAAGACCACGCCGCCGCGGGCGATGGCGGCACCGATGGGGATGCCGCCTTCGGCCAGGCTCTTCCGGGCGGCCTGGTACGCGGCTTCGAACGCGGGGAGGTCGGTACTGTCCAGTTCCGGCCCGGCGGTTTCATGCTGTTGGTGGGTCATGGCGCCATTGTTGCACGGGCAGATCCCCAGCCTTCGACAGCGAGAAGCCCCCTACCGCGCACCCCGAACGCGTGCCAGCCACTCTCGAGGATGGAAACTGGGCAGACCTTGAGCTAAACGCGCAACCGTTGTGAACCATGGGGCCCAGCGATACGATTTTGGCGGGGAGAGGCCGCGTCTCGATGAAGAGCGTTAGGGGCCTGACATGACTGACTTTTTCACGATGCATCCCGGCGAAACCGCGGCTCCGCTGCCGCCGGGCCCGGTGCTCTGCTCAGGGACCGCGGGCATGCGCCGGATCCACCGTTTCTTCCTGTGGGCGTATGGCGAGGCGCCGGGACTGGTGCGGTCCGCGGCCGCTGGCGATATTTCCCGCGCCGCCTACGTAGGCGAGGCCCTGGGCAACTTCGACATGGTGCTGCACACGCATCACGAGGGCGAGGACCTGCTGATGTACCCACAGCTGTCCGAACGCGCACCCGGCTGTGCCTTGCACATCGGGCAAATGCTCGCCCAGCACCGGCAGGTGACGGAACGGCTGGAAAGTATCGAGCCCCTTCGCCTGCGCTGGATGGAGACCGCTGACATAGCAACCCGCGAAGAGCTCGCGGAGCTTTACTCCGACCTGTCCGCTGTCCTGAACGTGCACCTGCGCCGTGAGGTGACAGAAGTGATGCCGGTGGTGGACAGACTAATGACCGAAAAGGAACTGAAAGCAGCCGCAGAGCACGGCATCCAGCAGTTCGACAAGAAGTTCCTGGTGGGATACCTCGGCATGGTGCTTGCGACGAACCCGCCTGCGGACCGCTTGGAAATGTTCAAGGATATCCCCGCACCGATCCGTCTGGCTTACCGGCTGGTCGGACGCCGGATGTACCGGCGGCAGTACTCTGCACTGTTCCCCGGCCGCGAGGTTCCGGCGACGTTGTGAGCGCCGAATTAACAACTTTTGTCATGCAGTTAACCAGTGATTCATACGATCCTGGGAACTTGGCCAACCGGCCTCCGTAGGTTCGGGGCATGGACAACATTTCGCGCAGATCCCTCCTCACTGCCGGCCTGGGCGCGGGCCTCATCGCCGCCGCTCCCAGTGCAGCCGTCGCGGTTTCGACGGCGGACGACGCCGGCCTCCGCACCTACCCCTTCGCCCTCGGCATTGCCTCCGGCGAGCCGTGGCCGGACGGCTTTGTGATCTGGACGCGCCTTGCGGTAAACCCTGTGGCTGAGGACGGCCTCGGCGGCATGCCTTCACGCAACGTCGCCGTGCAGTGGGAAGTGGCAGAGGACGCCGGGATGCGGAGGGTGGTGGCGCGCGGCGTCGAACGGGCGCGGATCGAGACAGCGCACTCGGTGCATGTGGAGCTCCGGGGCCTTCGCCCGGGCCGGGAGTACTTCTACCGGTTCCGCGCCGGCAAGCACCTCAGCCCGGTGGGGCGGACGCTGACCAGCCCGGCGCCGCACGAGACTCCCGCCGCGCTGGCCATGGCGTTCGCCAGCTGTGCGCAGTACGAGCACGGCTACTTCACCGCGTACAAGCGGCTGGCTGAGGACCACCCGGACCTGGTGCTGCACCTCGGTGACTACCTCTACGAATACAAGAAGGGCAGCTACGTGATCGGCGGCGGCAATCCGCGGGATCATGCGGGCCCGGAGACGGTCACGCTGGAGACCTACCGTCAGCGGCACGCCCAGTACAAGTCCGACGCCGACCTCCAGGAAGCGCACGCGATCGCACCGTGGGCAGTGGTGTGGGATGACCATGAAGTGGACAACAACTGGGCGGACGACGTTCCGGAGAACAGCGACGCCAGCCAGCTGAACGACACCCTCGCTCACTTCCGGCAGCGCCGCAGTGCCGCGTTCCAGGCTTACTACGAGAACATGCCGTTGCGCCCGTCCTCCCTTCCGGCTGGACCGGACATGAAGATTTACCGCAGGCTCCAGTGGGGCCAGCTGGCCAATTTCCACATGATGGACACCCGCCAGTACCGCGACGACCAGCTCGCCGGCGACGGCTGGCAGAAGAATGTGGCCGAACGCCTGGCCGAGGACCGCACCATCACCGGCGCAGAGCAGGAACAGTGGCTGCTGGACGGCTTCAAGGACTCCACCCAGCACTGGGACATCCTGGGCCAACAGGTCTTCTTCGCCGAGCGGGACCGCGCTGCAGCCCTGGACGTTGACGATGTCTCCATGGACGGCTGGGACGGGTACGCCGCCTCCCGCCGTCGTATCACCCAGGGCTGGGTGGACGCGAACGTCCGCAACGCCGTGGTGCTCACCGGCGACGTGCACCGCAACTGGGCCAACGAGGTCAAGGTGGACTACAAGGACCCGGCCTCGCCTGTGGTGGGCACCGAACTGGTGTGCACCTCCATCACCTCTACCGGCAACGGCACCGGATCCACCGCCGATCCGACGATGGCCTGGAACCCGCACCTGAAGTTCTACAACGACAACCGCGGCTACGTGAACACCAAGATCACCCGCGACTCGCTGCAGGCGGACTTCCGCACCCTTGACCAGGTCACGACGCCGGGCGCTCCGGCATCCACGAAGGCCTCCTTCGTGATCCAGGACGGCGTGCCCGGCCTGCAGGCACAGTAAGCGAAGAACCTCTGCGAAGAGGAGACGTACGACGGCGGGCGGGCGCCCGCCGTCGTACGTCTCCGTTGCGGGCGGGATTGAAACAATAGGGGCAGCAGCCAGCAACCAAAGGAGCACCCCAGCATGACCGGCGACCAAACGAAGCGGCACCCGCACCGGACCCGGCGGCTGGTTTTAGGACTCCTCCTGCTCGCAGCGATCGCGTCCACGCTGGTTCTCCTCGGCCCCGGCTTTTTCAGTGGACTGCGCCTCGCGGACGGCTCGCTGGTGCTGCGCCCGGAATGCGTCGTGGAAACCACAGATGGGCAGGTGGGACTCACCCGTGGTGAAGCGAAACGGGCCACCTCTGCTGTGGCGCTTCAGGCCCGCGGGATCGCATCGGCGGACACCTCCGGCATTGACGAGGCGGTGCTGGAGAGGCTGGCCGACGGGCCACCCGCAGATGCGGGTCCTGCACTGACCTGCCGCGGCACAGCCACAAGCGACCTGCAGGAACAGCAATTGGGCGCCGCCGGCCTGACACCGCGTGCGGAGACGTTACGCGGGGCGATGTCCGAGGCGTTCGGCGAGCAGAGCCTGGGCGGGTTCGCTCCGGGTGGTGTTGGTCAGGGACACGGAGCTGACTCGACGCACTACGACGGCCGGGCCATCGACATCTTTTTCCGCCCCGTCACCGAGGAGAACCGGCGTCAGGGATGGATACTCGCGCACTGGCTTGTTGCCCATGCCCAGGACCTGGACATCCAGTACGTCATCTTCGACGACAGGTTCTGGAGCGCCCACAGCCCGCGGGGGCAATGGGGGAACTATGACGCACCCGAACCCGGCAACGAGATCCTTCGTCACCTTGACCATGTCCACGTGGACGTGCTGGGCGGGAGTCCCAGCTAGGCTGCGGCTCAGCTCAGCCGGCAGTGGGCGGGATGTTGTGGTTGATACGGAACAGGTTGTCCGGGTCGAAGCGGTTTTTCAGGGCCACCAGCCGGTCATAGGTTTCAGGGCCGTAGGCCTGCCGCGCGGCGTCCACAGCGTTTTGTCCGGTTTCCACGCCCAGGAAGTTGACGTACTGGCCGTGCCCACCGAACGGCTGCATCAGACCATGGGCCTTCCGGGCGAAAGCACTCAGGCGCTCGTCGTCCGCCGGGTCCTGCCAGAAGCCGTAGATGTTCAGCCAGTATTTCGACGACCGATTCGGAAACGCTGTTTCCCCTTCGGGTACCCGCGCGAAGGCGCCTTCCATGTGGTGGATATCGATTCCGGTCCCGGACCAGGTCACTTCCGAGGCGAACCCCACCAGGACATCGATGGCTGAATCGTCCATCCGGGAGAACGAAATGTTCTTCCAGTAGCCGCGGGAGCCCTTGGGAAAGAGGCTGTCCATGGCAGATTGCCAGTCCACCCAGGCTGTGGGGCCAACTTCTTCCTGGTCCGGCGGTGCGGCGTTGCGCAGTTGCCCGATCAGCTCAAGTCCCGCCTGCTGGTTTTCAGCAACCCACGCAAATCCGATGATCAGCCAGGGCTCATCTCCCATGCCCATGTCGGGCGGGAGCACCAGGAAAGTGACGATTGAATTCATCTCGTCCGGCACATCCTGCGTCCATTGGTCGAATGCCGCCAACGCGCCTTTCCAATGAGCTGGGCGGTAGAAGAAGTTCCCGCCCAGCACGGCAGTGGGGAGGTGCCTGGCCCGGAAGGTGAAGGACGAGACCACGCCGAAGTTCCCACCGCCGCCCCGCAGCCCCCAGAACAGGTCTGCGTTCTGCTCTTCACTCGCGTGCAGGTGCTCTCCGGCCGCGGTGATGACCTCTGCGGAGTCCAGGACGTCCAGGCTCAGCCCGCAGGACCGAGTGAGCCAACCCACCCCGCCGCCGAGTGTCAGCCCGGCTACACCCGTTGCACTGATCACCCCAAGCGGTACAACCAGGCCGTGCTGGGCGGTGGCCCGGTCCACATCCGCCAAGGTGGCGCCGGGCTCCACCGTCACCAGCCGTTGTGCCACGTCCACCTCGACACTGCGCAACTGGCCCAGCTCCAGCACCAACCCGCCTTGAACAGTGCCGTGTCCGGCAATGTTGTGCCCGCCGCCGCGGATGGCCAGCGGCAGTCCGGTGGTCCGGGCCGTGCGCAGCACGTGGTCGATGTCACCGACGGAACCAGCCCGGACCAGAGCCCGCGGCCGCACATCTATCATGCCGTTCCAGACAGCCCGGGCCTCGTCGTATAAAGGGTCGTGCGGTTCGATCACCGACCCGGCCAGGCGTGGACGTAGCGCCTGCAGCGCCAGGTCGATTTCGCCGTCCTGCTGCATGCTAGTCATCGTTCCCTGCTTCCTAGCCATTGGGCGCGGCGGCCCTGGTCCAACAGCGGGTTGGCGCCCGCCGGCGCGGCGCTGCAGGGCGGTCGCTGCCCTGAGCGCTTAGGGGTTTGCAGGGCCGGCGCGGGATGGAAACCCATTGGACCGTTCGCAGTGAGCACAGTGTAGATCCACCCGTGGTGTGGGACAACGGTTCGCGCCATCCTCTGACCACTCTCGTGGAGGACTACCGTCCCGCGGCGTACCCTGCGCCCCGCGGGGGTCGTGCCGCGTCCTGGCTGACGTGGAATGCCTCCGCGACGCTGCCCGTGGCGGGACCTGACGCGGTGTACGTGGCGGCGCATACCGCCGCCGGTTTCCCGGCGTTGACGGACTTCGTTAGGGCTCGAGCCGCCGGCGGAGCAGGCAGAACTCGTTGCCTTCGGGGTCGGCGAGGACGTGCCATTGCTCGTCTCCGGACTGCCCGACGTCGGCCGGCCGGGCACCGAGGGCCAGCAGTCGTTCCAGCTCTGCGGCCTGGTCCCGGTCGATGGGGTTGACGTCAATGTGCAGCGGCAGCCGCCCGGTCCTCGGGTTGGTGCTGGGGCTCAGGATGATGGTGGGCTGCAGGCCGCCGAACCCGACCTCGGGCGGGCCGATCTCGATGGAACCGTCCTCCCGGTCGAGTTCCACATAGCCAAGGACCCCGCACCAGAACGTCGACAGCAGTTCGGGGTCGGCACAGTTGAGGACCAGTTCGCTGATGCGGGAGACCATGCTGCCCAGTGTACTGACGACGGCGGCTGGCTGGTTGTGTTCGTTGACTGCCGGCTGCTTCCAGTCCGGTGTGTGGCTGCCGCTTATGCGAGGTTGATCAGCAGTATGTAGGCGGCGGTTCCGATACCGACGCCGACGAGAGTGAGCCGTCTGCCAAGGAGGTTGGTGGCGGCTGTTAGGTCCACGGTCATAAATGCCGCAACGCCATTTGCGGGTTCGGCTTGCAGGGTGCTCTGCATGGTGGAGGCGGCGAGGATGCGCATGAGCACTGCCAGCAAGGACGGCGCCGGCGAGGAGAACACTGTTTTGGACTACGGCCTGAGGTTTCCGGACCCGACGAATTACTCGCGCGCACTGCGTCGCGCCCACGAACTGGTCATCTCTGGCGTCCCGCGCCCGGAGATCCCCAACGACGTGGCGGATTCGTGGCGCCGCTCCATTGCCCTGGGCATCAGCCCGGACCAGCACAGCCCTCGGCACCTCCGTGGACCACGGCACCGCCTTCGACATTGCCGGGAAGAACATCGCCGATTCCCGGTCCATGGTGGAGGCGCTGCACCAGGCCGCGGAGATGGCCACCCGGCCTGCCGTGGCCGTGTAGTTCCTGGGTTTAATGGGGGCCGGAACTAGCATGGGTAGCGCTGCCACTGCCGTCGCCACGAAAAGGAGGCTGGGAATGATGTCTGCGGAAGCGCGGCGCGAGGAGATCTACCACCTTGCCGTGACCACCGGGCTGGCCTCCGTGGAGGAGCTCTCCGCCAAGTTCGAGGTGACGGCCTCCACCATCCGCCGCGACCTGGCCCTGCTGAACGGGCAGGGCCGGCTGGCCCGCACGTACGGCGGGGCGATGGCCATGGGCGCGCACCCGGAGGCGTCGCTGCGGCAGCGCACGGGTGAGGCGTTCGAGCAGAAGCATGCGATCGCCCGGTGGGCGGCATCCGTGATCCAGCCCGGCGAGAACATCCTGCTCGACGCCGGCTCCACCGTGGGTGCCCTGGCGCACGAGCTGCGCGGTTTCGAAAAGCTGTCCGTCACGACGCCGGGCATCAACACGATGCAGGAACTGGCCGAGTCCGAGGGCATCGAGGTGGACTGCCTGGGTGGCCGGCTCCGGGGCGTCTCGCAGAGTTTCGTGGGGCCGCTGGCCGAGGCCGCGCTGGAGCGGATGAGCTTCGACCGGGTGTTCCTGGGTGCCGACGCCGTCACCGCCGAGGACGGCATCTGCGAGGCCGACCACGCCCAAACCCGGCTCAAGGAGCTCATGGCCCGGCGCGGGCGTTCGGTTTATGTGTTGGCGGACTCGTCCAAGCTTGGGTTGCGGCCCTTCCATGCGTGGGCCCGGCTGGCGTTGCCCTGGACGTTGGCGACGGACGACGGCGCCGACCCCGCCCAGGTGCAGAAGTTCCGGGACGCGGGGGTACAGGTTGAGGTGGCTCAGGTCGACGGCTGAGAAAATGTTTTTAGAACACCGGGCAGCTGCGCCCATAAGAGGTACTTCATCCTTGCCCACCGCCGCCCGTGCAGGTATTTGCTAGGCCGGGGCTACTGGTAACCGCTCCATCACGCCAGCGCCGTTACTTCCTTAGTTTCAGAATCTCGCCCGCGCTGCATGTGTCCGCCCCGCTATGCGGCCGCCACCCACCATTTATATGCCTAATGCGCTGCTTATGGCTGCGATAGCAGCAACTGCGGCGGGAGCACCAGCTGCAACAAGCCGTCGGCGCCCAACGTGTCCGGCTCGCTAGTTCTGACAAAGGCAGTCGCAGTTCGGCTGACTGCGCCGCTGTTGTTCCGGCTTCGGTCTCCTCATGCTCAGAGACGGCGGTCGAGCGCTTTAGCATCTTTACCGAAAGCCTTCGTAATCTGGGCCAGCGGAGCGCCGCCGTTCCGCGTCACTTGAATGGCACCTTGGCGGAGCTCCGACCACGCGCCATGGGCTTGGTCAGTATGCTTTCCACGAGCACCTAACTTGCTGGATCAAGGACTCAACAAAACGGCGGACGTTCCACTCTTGGAATCGGGCGACTTAGGCCATCGTCCACGTCTCTATTGCGCTAGCCCTGTAATGTGCTATTCCATGTTCTCGCATAGTCTTCCAAATTGGGCTGAAGCAGTAAGCGCACTCACCTCACTCCTCACGCTTCTGGCAGTTGGCCTCGCCGCAATCCAAATCCGTCACGTAGACCGGCAGATGCACAGAGAGCACGAGATGCAGTATCTGCTTCGATTTTGGCAGCTTATGGATCGCCGCTCACGAACACTTAAGTTAAAGATGCGTGCCACACGCGACGATAAGATCCTGCTTCAGGAGTACTTGGGTCTTTGCGAGGATCAGGTTCAGCTTCGACGACTCGGCCGCGTAACTGATCACACCTGGGAGTTCTGGAAGCAGGACATAAGAGCTATGTGCGTGTCTCCGCCCGTTGCCAAGGAACTAGCGAGTTCGAACATCGAGGATTACCCGCACCTGCGTTCTCTCCTCGCCTCACCGACATATGACCCCATTAAACGCAATCGAATGTGGCGATTGTGGAATGGTCTTTAAGTCACACCAGATGAGTTTTAGTCATAGGTAAGTAGAAAAACAGCTGTTTTGATTCACAGCAATTCATATTGGGCAGCTTCATGCCCCGCCCGAATCCTCAAGTGCTCCCAGTCGCTCAAGTGAGTTCCCATAATGAATGGGATGCAATCATTCATGAGGCGGCTACGTTGGGCATCGGTAGCCTTGAGGAGCAGCCCGCGATGCCGACTAAGCAATGCCCACCACGATAGAACGAGACAGAGTGACCGCTTACCAAGACCTACTCGAATGGATTGCGACCCGACCCTGGTGGCAGCAACGCGCGCTGGCACGCATCGCAAACGGCGAAAAGATAGACGAGAACGAGTATGAGGAGATCGCTAAGAGCCTGTTCGCGGAGCCGCCTGTTGCTCCGGACGGGGGCTGGCTCGCATCGGTCGCTGCCCCTCAGAACGCCAATGACGAACCCGTGCGGATCATGTCTGTCAAAGGAGTGGCGAACGTAAATCAACTTGCCGAGAACCAGGAGCTGACGTTCGCGCCCGATGGTCTGACCGTGGTGTACGGCAACAACGGCAGCGGGAAATCCGGCTACGCACGCATCCTGCAGTCCATGGTGCGCGCACGTCATCGAGCAGACATCCTCCCGGACGTCTTTGCTGAATCTCCGGGAGAGAAGTCGGGCCAGGTGACGTTCCTAATCGGGCAGGCGGAACACACTTCGTTGCTCGGATCCAACGCCGATCCTGCCCTCGGAAGGGTCGCCCTTTACGACGAGCACTGCGGGGACACTTACCTCAATTCGGAAGCCGAGATCTCCTACCGACCTTCGGCGGTGCAGCTTCTTGACGACCTCTCAACAGTGACCGCCGGAGTGCGACGCGTCATCGACGGATGGAAGGCCCAGAAAGGTGTTCCCGGAGCTCTCCCCGACGTCAACGACGGAGGATCGGCGGCGGCGTTCCTGAGGGCACTCACGGCCAATGCGACGGACGCGGAGATCGCAGCGGCCACCGCCTGCCCTCACGACGTTGATCAGAAGCTGAGCTCTCAGGTCGAGGAAGTGGCGCGACTCCGGACCGCTGATCCTGGGCAGGAGAAGCAGAAGCTGCTCCGCACGGCCGATGCAGTAAATCTGGTCGCTGACCACCTGTCCGGCCTCGACCGCTCATTCGGTTCCGCGCTGCACGAGAAGATCAAAGGGCTGCGCGATAGCGCCAGGTCGGCTCAGGAAGCAGCGGACGCCGCGTCCTTGACCACGTTCGGAGACGAGCCCCTCGCAGGCATCGGATCGCGGGTCTGGAAAGCGCTGTGGCAAGCTGCGGAGAAGTACTCGCTCGTTGCCTACCCAGGACACGACTTCCCGCACGTCGACGACGGAACAGTCTGCGTCCTTTGCCAACAGTCCCTTGACGGCGGAGGGGCCGCACGGCTGAAACGGTTTCACGAGTTCGTCTCGGACACGACGGCGAAGGACGCCGAGGCGGCCAAGAGGGAGCTCGAAGTCGTCCTCGCGGATCTAGACCGGCAGCCGGTCGAGAGCCAACGGGTCGCCGTCGCCATCGCAGCGGTAGAGCAGACAGAACCCGGCTTCGCCGCGCGGGTCCAGCCGCTTTTCGACGCATTCCGTTCACGTCAGGCAGCCATAATCGCCCATGAACAGCCGGTGGACTTAAGCGTCGCCGCCAGCATCACCGCACTGGCCACCCACGAGAAGAGCCTCCGCGACAAAGCCGCCTCAATTGATGCCGCTGATTTCGCAGAACGTCTCGCTCAGGCCCAAACCGAAGAGAACCGGCTGCGCGACCAAATCGCGATGCGGGACGGATACGCCCAAATCAAGTCGGAACGCGCCCGCTTGCTCGAGTGCAAGGTACTCAACGATAGGTTCTCCGAAACGAACACGCGAGCAATCACCGACAAAGTGGGCGAGCTGACGAAGAAGTACGTGACCGAAGAAGCCCGCGACCGCTTCACCCGCGAAACCGACCGGCTCGAACTGGAGCGAGTCACATTCAAGGCAACCAGGTCGCGCCAAGGAATGGGCCTGCTCCACAAGGCCGACTTCTTGAACGCACAGGCAGGGGTGCTCCTCGGTGAGGTGCTCTCCGAAGGCGAGCAGACGGCGCTCGGCTTCGCCGGTTTCTTGACCGAAGTGCACTTCGACACAAGCAAGTCGGCGCTGGTGTTCGACGACCCTGTGTCCTCGCTGGACCACATGAGGCGCGAGGCCGTAGCCAGCCGGATCATGGACCTTGCGGAAGAACGGCAGGTAATCGTCTTCACGCATGACATCGCTTTCACGATGTCCCTTCGCAAGGCCGCAGAAGCAGCGGACGTCCCCTTCGCGACCCGCGGCATCGAACGCAAGCGCAAGATTGGTCCAGGTTTCACGACCCTCAAGCATCCCTGGACCGCACAGGATGCCGGTCAACGCGTCGATACGCTGCGGCAAGAGGTCGCAGCGCTGCGACGTTACGAAGAAGGCATGTCCGATTCGGACTACCAGCGCGCCACCGAGGAAATCGCGGGTCATATGTCCCAGACATGGGAAAGGATCATCAGCCAAGTACTAGCCGAGCCGCTTGTGGACTATCGAACCTTGGAAGTCCGGGTCGGGAAACTTAGAGTCGTCGGCCGAGTTACTCCCGACGACATCAAGACGTACGACGATTCCTACAGCAGAATCTCTGGTTGGGCGCCCCGTCATGATCCGCACCCCGAGCTAAACTACACGCCGCCATCGGTGGATACCCTCAAAGCCGAGATCGATGTGCTCGATATGTGGTTGAAAATTGTCAAGAAGTACCAAGCGAACTGAAGTTTGAGCTGAACGGAATGTCCTCTTTGGTTCGTCGATCTAGTTTCAGAACACATAAAACAAAACCGTGTTTCAGGCACCATTTGAATCCGCTTCAGCGCACAATCAGTTGCGAGAGATGGCGCAGCACGTGGTGACCAACAAACTTACGCCAGAGGCAGACTCAAATTCTCCGGTAGCTCGGTCAATCACCTAAGCCCGTGTCTTGGTTCTGGGGCCGTGGCGCGGATTCTTTGCCAGCACCGAAGACGTGGATGCGTAACAGGTGCAGCTGCGGTCATGCACGGCTGGCAGCGATACTAGCCCGGAGTCGATGCAATACGTCCTCAAAAAACCCAGGCACCGAACCATCCGGCGTCCCAACTACTAAAACTCGGTCAAGACCCAAATTCATGCGTGAGCAGGAGGTTTCCGATGAAAGAGCACACGCATGGCATGACGCAAGGTTCATACTGTTCATACCTTGTCCTGGACTTTCCACGCAAACGGGATCGTTTGAGCACCATGAAGCTGCCTCCAGGGCCCTTATGAGTGTGCCTCTGAGCCTGTTCTTCTCACCTTCTCGTACCAAACCTCCAAGCGTCCCCTCGGTGTCATCTGAGGCCGTGTAGATCAGAATTCCGGCCTGCGAATCACTTGAATAGACTCTCTCGCGTAGAGATGCCGCCGAATATCCGCTGCCGAAGGAAAGCTGTCTCATGAGTAAATGGCTTGTCGTGTGCAGCAACAGTGAACGTGGTGTCGCTACGGGGAGGCGGGAACCGATAGGGCTTTTTTGTCGTCGCGTCTCAAGCCGAAGCGCACGGGCAATAATAACTGGATTCGACTCCCACTGTTTAAGGGAGTCCTCATTGAAGCCGATAAAGACTCCTTCACCGAATGCTTCGATCGCTGGCATCCAGTCACGACCCGCCCCACCTCGCAAGTTGGCTCGGACAAAGTCAGAATCATCCCGATAGCGTCGGAATCCCTGAAGTGCTCTCACTTCCCGCAACCGGCTGACCAGCAGGACACTCCTGACTAGATCCAGGGTCCCAACATCATGCTCCCTCCAGTACTGCGCCACGTTCTCTCGAGTAACCACGAAATTCGGGTGTCCGAGGTCCTCTCCGGACGACTGCATCACGTTCTTGAACGCGTCCCATTCCGCGTCAAGCAAACTCATCGTCTGCGACTTTTCGGGACTGGTCGGTTGGCCTTGGGCGTTCAGTCTGTGAATGACCTGCTCTTTCGTAACATGCAGCTCCTCACAAATTGTGGCAATCAGTGCAGCGGCCAGCGGCGAATCGGGAGAACTAGACACGTATGCAAAAAGATGGTGCGACTCGATCCCCTCGTCTAGTTCGTCCCTGCATGGTTCAACTTCAGGTATATCCAATGCGGAGGACACCTCCAGGGCTGTTACGTTAGTTGCTCCGCGTTGCAAAACCTCCAACCGCTCATCACAAAGTGGTTGGTTAAACTGCCAAGGTTGCCCGCCTAAGCATTTGATTCCGACGCGACGAAGGCTATCCGCAGAAGTGATGCCCCCTAGAGTCCTCTGGGCCCGGCAGCTTAGGCAAGCGACTCTCAAACCGGACAGTGCTTCACTTGTGTTGGGAACTGGCTCAAATACAAGGTCATGCCCTCCGAGAGCGCACTTGCGCTGGTCCTCGTTCGTAGGCTCGGAATGGGCCCACCTGTCCCAAGGAACATCCATAACGTGACTATGTTTAGTACAAACGGCAACAAATCGCATCGGCACCATAGCGCCGCCACACACTGCACATGCCGGCGAGGCCCCGGTTTCTTCCGAACGCTTTTGGCGGTGCATGCGCCTGCAGTCCTGGCAGAACAACCAACTCGGAAATCGAACAAAGGGAATTCCCGCGCTTTTCTCTGAAGCGAAAGATGAAACACTGGGTGGTGTTCGAAGCTCGGCGCCTCCAAGTGCAGACTCAAGACGGGCAGACACAATTCGGCTCGTAGCTGTCTTATCCCATTCTCCTACATCGGTTAGCATCAACGATTCTCCCTGATAGTCGTAGATTGCGCCAACCCCAAAAGGAGCAATCGTTTGACCGAGGCGAATATCTCTCAATGTTGTTCTCCCATTACAATTACCCGTACATTACGGTCGACGGACCTCATAGAGTTTAATGCTGGCCACGCATCCTTCGCTTCACCAAAGTTCTTTAGAAGGCTTTGCCCTCGTCGATCTACATATGAAAGCTTTTGCTGGAGAGATCGCGCCCTGCCAGCGCGGCTATCCCACTCGTTGACCAGCGTGTCGAGCTCTCGATCTGTTGATCCTTGCTCTGAAGGATCCGCCAGAGCAACAGCTTCGCGCAGAACGTCAACTGCTTTTCCAACCAATGCAGAGCCGCGATCAAACGCTTTGGCATCCGCATTCGATCTGAGTCCGGCGCCGTGGCGAACGAGGATTACAAGCGCGGCGCGCAGAGCTCGCCTCCGGGATGCACCGGACCATGGCGTGACGCTAGTTGGTTCGATATGTCTGTATAGAGACTCGTGGAACGCCTTAAACGATTCGTAATGCGAGCGGTCCCTTGGCCGCGCTGCGCGAAGCAGCGAAAGCACCACGCCGGGGACCATGCCACGGCCTACCCGGCTCGTAGCTTGAACGTACTCCGACGTGGTTTTTGGCTGCCCGTTCATCAGCATGATTCCTAGCCGCGGAACATCAATACCAACGGAGAACATGTTAGTTGTAGCTACCAGGTCTACAACCCCCGGCTCCGAACACGTCGCTCCCAAGCGGTCAAGATAGTTGACAAGATCAGACGGGCTAACATCGCCTGTCAGCTGAATGGTCGCGTCCGACTTAGGTGACCTCGATGCGTGATCTTTTGATGAACGGACAGCCAGGAGAGTCGGCACATCATCCCTCGCGATAGTAAGAGTTCGGCCAAGTTCTCGAAGACTGTTGTGGTAAGCCACGACAGTCCAGTAGGCGTCCTTGCTAGGGCCTTGCAAACCAAGTTCAACCGGCCCTTGCAGCAAGGCAACCAGCGACAGCACCGTGGCTGAAGACTGAGTATGGGCTTGAGGCATTAGGCCGATATAGAGGCGCCCCGGTCGACTGTAATCGGGTTGAGCAAAGTAGCTCTCGTCAGCATCCAAACCAGACGGCGGAAACATGTTTACGCCGCCCCTGTAAAGGGACCGAATTTGGTCGTCAGCCCCACGTATCGTTGCGGTCGACGCGATTATCTTCGGGCGCTTTCCATGCCAGGAAGCGAGTCCTAATACTGCGGCCTCATACAGGGCAACGGTCGTGCCTAACGGACCGGACAGTAGATGGAGTTCGTCCTGAATGATCAGACTGGGAGGGTCATGTACCCCACGTTGGAGACCAAATAACTCTCCAGAATCCTCAACTCGTGCCATTGTTGCAAACTTATCGACGGTTGCTAGGAGGAAAGATGGCGGCCTGTTGAACATGTCTTCATCTACGACCAGAACAGGCAAAGAATCGTGAAATTCACAATCAACATTCGGGCAAAATACGCCAAAACTCCATTTAGTGGCCCTGAAACCGTAGTCATCGGGTGAATCAGATCTACGTTCAGGCAGCAGAGCCGTCGAGCACCACGGACATTGCCGCAACTGAAAGGGATTTGTTGGAATACTCTGTCGTAGAAGCTGTTGGTAGCGTTCAAATGCCTTCTCGAAAGTGTTCGGAGTGGTTGAGTCGCCTACCCACAGTCCAATGCTGATGCTGGGTGTTGCTTGCAGCTGGGGATGACGGCGCCGGATCAGCTCCATAGCGCAGACTAGAGTTGCAGCGCGCTCAAACTGCTGGCCTGTGAGCAGACGCATCGTGTATCGAGTTATGACTGCAGTACCGCCTCCCCGATAGCCCCCGATGATTAGACGCCGAAAAATCTCGAAGGAGGCAAGCCCAAGGTAGGCCTCCGTCTTGCCGCCTCCCGTAGGGAACCAAATGAGGTCTGTGACGGAGCGATCAACATGATTTGGGTCAGCCGTTGAAGCTAGTGCGGTCAATTGAAATCCGAGCTGGAAGGGACGCCACTTGGGTTCATCCAGTCCTGACCCGTCGGGAAGAGCTAGGCCGGAGGTTGCAGGAACGAGATCTCGTGGCTTAAGCATCTGTTCGCGCATTGCTTCGTTGGCAAGCTGAAATGCCAAAAATTCATCCGGATGAGATTGCAGCCGTGCCACGCTCTCTTTCATACGTTCGATCGCCACACTGATCCGACACAGAATGCGCGAGGCAGCGGCATCGTGGGTTGGTGATAGCTGCTGTGAAAGCCTTTTTTGCACCTCATACCACTGCTCGTATCCGCTGATGAAACCGGACAAGGCCTCACACACACTTGCCGCTGAGCGATCTGGATCCGACAGGAACCGCAGGGAGAGAACCTTCTCGGCCGAATCGGCGGGCAGGACGATCGGAACCTCAACGCTAGGTATGTGTTGAGTCCAGACTGATGTAACGGCATCCGTTCGCGGTTCATCCCAGTCAACTGAACAGCCATGGCCGACTCCATACGTCTTGTTTTTTCGATAACGTAACCGCAGTTCTTCGTCCTCTGGATCCGAACTCAGAACATCGCTGGAGTGATACGGGAGAATCTGCCCGTCGCCGGCTGCGGAGCAGGTTACATGAACTTGGAAAAGGCAGTCCTCGGTGTCTGGCGGACCTTCCGAATAGCTGTGCCGTGCCGAGTTCTCGACTGCGACCGTAACGAGCCAATTTCCCTGGAAGCTACGCCAAACGGAAGAAATTGTTCCCAGACCAGCCAGCGAATGGGACGGTGCATCGGGAGTGACTAAGATTCTCGTCGAAGGTGACTCCTCCCGCACCCAGGTCTGCTGGTTCGGCTCACGGCGCTCGGCATAGGTGCCAAACGAAATGAAACACTGTACATGGGGAGTGGAAACAATGAATGATAGAGCAAGCGAGGATGGGTACCACTCGTTTGCTGCCTCAACAATGTCATCCACTTCATTGTCTTTGGGGACTGCACTAAGGGAAGCTACGGAAGCTTCTGCGGTCTCATAGTCATGGGATTCCGGCGAAGCGGATCCATCGAGTGCCTTGGGATACAGAGTTCCGACAAGGTAAGTTTTCTCAGGCCGAGACTGCAAAGCTTCATGCTGACCGCCCGCGGGACCGAGATATTCACGTGTAAGGTACGCGACAAAGTCAGTCCTTACTTCAGCTGAGACCGAATTATCCTGCATTAGAACTCCTTAGCGAGATGATGCTCTGAAGAAGACTCATGCCGCTATCGGACATGAAAATTGCTAGAGACACGCGAGGCCTTGTCATAGCTACGTAAAGTCGCTGCATCAGTATCTGAGAGTTGTCGGGATCAAAGTCAGTTACGCAAACATGCGGCGCTTCGAGCCCCTTTATGGCCGCGGCAGTCCAAATAGATCCACTCACTAGGTTTGTTCCCGGACGTACTGGCCTTAACTGCTGACGGCGAAACTGCGAAGTAAGACTAACTAGAGAATCTTCGGTATCGTCAGCGAGCGAAACGACCGCAATTTCATCCCATCGAACGCCTTCATGCGAGAGCTCAGAAAGATAGCGTTCCAGGGCAGCGGCACCAGTTTCTCGATTTTCATACTGGCGAACTACTACTTGAGGACCTTTACCCGCAAGAGGACTTCCGAGATCGGCACCAGTCAGAAGCTGCGTTTGCAAAATAATATTTGCCGTGTTGCGACAGTTATTATTCAATTCAATTATTGTAGCCATATCTTTCAGTTCTTCATACAAGGTCAATGAAAAACTGCCATCGACGTGAGCTTGGTTATTTGGATCTGCGAATATTCGCCAGCACCCCTTATCGAGTCCGCCGCGCAAGATACCTTCTATTCGAAATAAGTCCTCAACATTGAGAAGGTCTTGACCTTCATCTACCACAACGGCATCGAATAACTGCCCTTCAGGTATCTGGTCGAAGGGCCGAACTGTCACTCTGATTTCAGATAAGATGTCATTAAGTAGCTCGGCCACCCTCGGGGACCGACAAGTAAGCAGGACAGAAGCTCCGCCTTCGCAGAGTCTTCTTGCTGACTCTGCTGCCAAGAGCGTCTTACCAGTGCCTGCACCGCCCTCGCATATAATTCGTTTGTTTCGCTCCGCTGCGACAAGGAAGTTGTATTGACTTTCGGCTAACTTAACATAGGAATCCTCAAGAATGGCACTTCGCGCCTGCAAGGATAATACACGATCAAAATCCGGTCGAAGCAACTTCGTCAATCTTGCGTAGGACTGTCCGCGGGGCTTCCGGTGCATTGAAGAAATGGCGAAATCGCGCGCGTTCTCAAGTACTTTTTTCATGCGGGCGACGTTCATTTGGAGCGGTCCTGCGTGTTGTTGTTCAACCCACTCCGGGTCTTCAGGCAACTCGCAATCAGGCGTTATGACCAGGTATCCATAAGCAACATCAATCAGTGGATCTTGAGAAAAAATCGACTGGAAGTAGTACAGACCGGTACGAGCCTGCTCGAACGGACCTTCACGCTTTTCAGTGGTTTCATCATATCTGTTAGTAAATTGCCAAAGACCCTCGCGTCGAGAAACCCTGCCGCCCTTTACCTCGACCGCAATGACTGCATCGTCGAAAACAACCAGAAAATCAACTTCCGACATCCTTTTATATTCATGCTTCGGAACGTTTACTGAATATAGACACATGGCGGGCTTGTCAAATGTAATGGCAGAAAATATGTTAGCCACTTTGACCTCAGCGGGGCTTTTGACGAGGCCGAAGTGGGCCGAATCAGGAACTATTTTCATTTGGCACTTCCATGGTTATCCCATAGATGATCAAAACGTCTGAACGCCAAATCTTCTCCGAACCGATCAAAAGTGTCCTGGATGTTTACAATAAGACAAGTCCGACTTCCGCCGTTTTGCGGTCCCCTTAGCGCACGTCCCACCATTTGAATATAGGAGTTCGGGCTGAAGGTAGGCTTAGCTATATATAAAGCACGTACCCCGGGGGCATCGAACCCTTGAGTCAGCAGGTTGCAGTTCACTAGGACGCGAACAGCCCCGGCCTTGAAGTCCGAGATTTTTCGACGGCGCTCGTGCGTGCCTGTCTCGCCGCTAACAGAGGCTGCCGATATACCCCGGCTGTTCAGCAAAGCGGCAAGGACATGTGCCGAGGTCACCGATGCTGTGAACACGAGTGTGGGCCAATCGTCCGGGAGAGAGAGAATATCCTCCAGCAGCGTCTTTGTGCGCTGTTGATCGCGGCCCAGATCGTCAAGGACGCTAGTTGGAATCAATCGTTTCTGTTGCAACTGGTCGAGATCGCTATCGCTGAGTTTGACGCGTACGCCATCGAGGACACGGTGCTCAACAAGTGAGAGCACTCCAAGATCCTGAAGTTTTCGATACGGGTCGTTCCCCAACGCGTCCAACTTATTCCCGCCGTAGCGCATGACAAGCCGGCGCGTTTCAGTGTCGCTTTGACCCTTGAACGGGGTTGCAGTGAGTCCGAGCAAGGGCCTTTCGTTCCTTCTGGCTCCTATTCCGAACCGATCGAGGATCTCTGTGTACTCCTTACCCAGAGACAGGTGTGCTTCGTCGACAACGATAAGCGAGGCGTTCCTAAGCCAGTCGTAACTCTCTTTGGCGAGTGCGCGGACAAGCTTGGCCTCCGTACATACAATCACCGCTAAATCCGTATCGTATTGCGGTACCTCATTGCGTCCGCCCCACAGACGGCCGATGCGTAGCGGCCTGTGGTCACCGAACTGCCTCCAGACTTCGGTCCAAGACTCCACAGCTTGCTCACAGAGTTCATCGCTTTGGGCGATCCATACGACGTGCCCTAGAAGCCCGTCTTCAACGAAAGAGCGGACTACAGCCTCGGTAGCAACTCGAGTCTTTCCCGCACCGGTGGGAAGGAATAGGAGTGCGCGCCCGTTAGTCGAAACTAGAGTGCGAACCTGGTTGGCAAGGTTCTGCTGGTATTCGTGTAGGTCTCCTAAACCCGGTTTGCCGAGTACGTCGAAGAAGGGCTCCCTGGGAGGCATCTTCTCGCCAGCGTATTCGGGTGCAAAGCCAAGGGAGTGTACAAAAGCCAAGGCAGCTGGACTACTCGCCCACCTTTCTGGAACAGGCAAGCCCGATTCAACCAGATCAGTTTTTAGCCGTTCCAAAACCGCAAATCCATGGACGTGTATTGCTAACGTCGCAAGATCTTGTTCGTGATCAGGCTGGCCAAGGGTGGCCAGCATGTTCACCAACTCCGTCGGCAACACGCGCGTAAGGGCCTGCTTAGCAACTAAGACCCGAAGTCGTTCAGCATCCGTTGTACACATACGTGACTGTTCAATTTTCTCACTGACGCTTGTAAGGCGCTCCTGTTCTAAAACTCGATCGATATCCGTGGTATTTAGGCCCAATCCACAGGATGCCGACAGAAATCTAAGAATCTCAGAGTCCTCAAGATTCTCAACGTGGAAAATGACTTCGTTGTCTCGACCTATTGAGACGGAATCAGCTTCCAGCCCTATAGGACTAGAAGTCTCATAGACGAGTTCTCGGCAGGCGATCAGTGATATTCCGTCCACTTGCGGGAAGGGCCGAAGGCTTCGGAATTTGTCGTAGACCGGGGTCGGCTCGCTTACATCCGTCGCCTCTAGACGCGATCGCATGACGTCGGACGCCAAACTGCATTGCAGGGCATGAACGAGCGCCTCCGAACTTATCGACGAACGGCATGCAACAAAAGGGAGACTGCGTTTTTGTAGCGCTTCAACCTGCTGCTGATCGGTCGCAACATAGAGCCCGCTACCTCGAGTCAAGGTGCACTGTTGGCCCAAAACTGCCGGGACAACGTCAAGATCAAGTTCTCCTTGTGTGTCGCTGCTGAGTGCGGCAGCGAGTAATTCCCCCAGCTTCCAGGGATCGGCCTCCTGAGGTTGCGAGACCAGAAACTCGCGCCAAATGGCGATGCCTACTTCATTGATCTCATGTGGGATCTCGAGTTCACGTGACGCAGTAGCCGGTATCACGGGAAGAAAGAGGGCAAAGTCGATCAGTTGCGCAGATACGCATTGATCGGTCGGACGTTTTCCCCATACGGTTTCATGAACACCCAGCTCTTCGACTGCCGCCATGTGGGGCGCTGCTACTGGAATCGGTTGGACGCCGCTGTTCAAACCCAGCGCGACGTACCATCGCAGCTCTGTCTTTTGGCGCAAAAGATGGGTGGTCCAGGCTGTGGCCGCCTCCAGATCCCCGGTATCGCGGAACTTCTGAAGTACAAACAATGGAGCTAGTCCGTCGGCGTTAGCAAAAAGCGCCCCATCATAGTTCCGCCTCAGCAGACGATCTTTAATCAAACGCTCGCGAATGGAGCGCTCGTACTTCTTGAAGAAAAAGTCGTGCCTGTAGGTGGAAATAGCGGTCGGCCGATCAGTGACACCAAGGTTGGAAAGTACAGAACTGTGATCTTCGAAGAAGTCCCTGTCCAACACTAGGCTTGGATCCACTGGGTCAATCCACCCTGGTGCTATAACGGCAGATGCGGAGGACCAGCAACCACTAGCGGTCAGAACTTTAAGATTCGCATGCGCCAAGTGATGATCAGCGAGCGTCTTGGTCGCGTCATTATGGGGAACATCGAGGACAAGATTCCAATACTGTTGCCAATGGGAACTTGTCCACTTGCTCGATATTCGATTTGTTACATGCATTAGTTCGTCGGCAGGACGAACATCAGTGAAGCCGAGCTCGCGGAGGGCCAGCTCCACTCCTGCGACCACTAGAAATGAAGGATTGACAACAGCAATTCCGGCCATGCTAGTCAACGATGTACCCCCAAGAAATATACTCTTGACGGCGTCAGCGCGGTGCATCTCGTTTGCAGAATCCGGTATAATTTTGGCAGCAACAGCCGCTTTTCGAGTGACAGCATCCGTCAGATGGCTAATTATCCTGAGCGCTATGGCGCAATCGGAAGAAGACTTGCTCCTCGTGAGCATCTCGAGCCATCGCGAAATCACCACTTCCTTGGGTGATTTAATCTCGCGGTCTCCCCTGATCAACGCAGATAGTCGAGCGCGTCGAGTCGCTGTTGAGTAGCAGCTCCAGTGCGGAAAATCATTTGGGGCTGCCAACGAAGACTGCCATAGTCCGATGGTTTTGCCGTCGAGGTCATGGTCAAGACTGACAGAGCGGAGCATAGACGCTCTTACCATTGTTCCCTGAGTGTCCGGTACGAACGCGACTTGACGCGCAAGCTCCGGGACAATTGTCGACAGGTGCCTGTCGGCGTCACTTTGCGCTTCGCGTCCGCGCGCCGGCATGTAGTCAAAATGTCGAGCTGGATCATCTGCCGTCGACAGTTGCGGCACAGTCGTCAGGAGTAATGCCGCGCAGACATCCAGAATCTCGTCGTTGAAAACGCCAGAAAGCAGGCTGGTCCTGTCATCGTTGATCCTCCACGGTGCGTTGAAGATGCCTTTAGCCGTGGTTGCGTCCTTCAGAGGGAAGTAGGCCCAAAACTCGCCGCGTCCTCCAGACCCACCTATGGCTGGGGCGGCGTAGGAGACTGTGATCTCGTCTCGTACAATCACATCGCCGATTTCCATGCGAGCGAGAGCTGACGGTTTATGGCGACGCCGGCTAACATGCCATTGTGTCGTCCCGCCATCTGGCTTGGAAATCTCAAATAGGCCAGTTTCAATTTCCCGACAAGTATGAACTTGGTGAAAAGAAACTTCCGCAGCATCCCTGATGTCAATTGAGAGTTCGGAAACGCTAGGGACAAAGAGTAGGAACTCAGTTCTAAGATTTTCCAGATCTCTACGAATCTTCAAGTTTGATCCGTTAAGCGGAAGCTTGACAACAGTTGTCGCCCATTCCATGAGCCCCCTGAGCTCTGGATCGCATGCCGCTGCCCTTTCAGCGTTCTCCAGCCAAGGTATTCTCAGCAACGGTGTCACTGTTCCTTCAGGCTCAACCGCGGCCAGGAGAGACTTTGAAAGCTGTCTATCGAACTTCACCGAGATGCTTCGACTGTATATATGCGGACTGTCACTCACCCCAAGGACAGATTTAAAACCCAATCCAAATCTGCCGATTTCTTCGCCCCTTTTGCCACTCACAAAGGCGTGGGTGATGGCGTTCAGGCCAACTTCATCGAAAGCAAGGCCCTCATTGGCGCAGTAAAAGGCACTGTCCGTCAGCACAAGGGCAACTTTGCCTCTTCCGCCCGATTTGAGAATAGCGTCTGCCGCGTTTTGAACTAGTTCCAAAACTTGTCGGCTAGCATATCCACCAGTTCTGAACGATTCTTCCTGGTTAGCGTGCTCCTCGATGAGCAGGGGGTCAGCCGTATAGGCACCAAGCGCGCTCTCCCCCTGGCTCGTAACCCAACTCTCGAGTCGCTCGTCAGCGAGCCAATTCCCCATGTCTTCCATCTGAGAATTGTCTTATGAAGTATCCAAAGTACCCAGCATTGCGTCCGCGAGGCGGGGCGAATTATGTGTTTCGGATGGTTAAGCGGCAAGGTTACGGAACGAAGTAGTCGGACCTCTTCCCTTGGATCCGCAACAACTCCGTCTCTATGGAGACCTGAAGACAGCGCAGCCTAATGGA
Organism: Pseudarthrobacter sp. MEB009; assembly: GCF_030208875.1. Taxonomy (NCBI): domain Bacteria; kingdom Bacillati; phylum Actinomycetota; class Actinomycetes; order Micrococcales; family Micrococcaceae; genus Pseudarthrobacter; species Pseudarthrobacter sp. MEB009. The sequence goes on along the minus strand of NZ_JARVTC010000009.1, from coordinate 27,148 downwards.
CGGTCCACTTCAATGCACCTTCTTGCGATTGTCTTAGAGTCTAAAAAGAGCGCTTTCCTCAAGTCCCTCGTCCGCTTCGCCACGCCTGGTTGCTTCTTCTTCGGCGGCAGCAACAGCGCCCTCCTGCACCGCTGGGCGAAGAGCCAGCGGCAGTGATTGCACTGCTTTCACTAAGTCGTCATAGTCACGGATACGGCCCTGATTCAGTAGGCGGTCGAAGGTGATGCCGGGACTCCAATTCTTGCCGCGCTTTCTCGACCGGACCTTATCCATGGCCCGGATTAGGGCCGGACGGTCCAAGTGATATACGTAGTCGACAGATCCTGAGCCGTCCGCCAGAATTTTGAGCATCGCCGGACGTGGTTCCATCGTAATGACGGCATAGTGGGGCATCGGACCCCGGCGCTGGGATGCCAGCTTAGAGCCCTGAGAAACACAATCTTGAGCCCGGTCGGTGCGGAGCGTCCACTTAGACGACAAACCAAGACGAAGTACGGATTCCTTGCCCGGTTCCTCCGTGGCACACGTCAGGTCTAGCCTCAGCAACGACTCCTCCGGCATGTAGAGCTTCAGGCGCTCACTGATTCGGTCCTGCTCCGCGAATTTCGTGGCTGCTGAGTTCAGGCTCGTCATGAGCCTTGTCGCCGGCCCCGACGGCGGTAACTTCTCGGCGATTTTCCGCAACTGCTCGATAGTCGTCCCAGCGTTGACATGCCCATCTTTGAACTCCGGAAAGACTCTCAGGTGCGCATACTGTTCAAACTCCAGCGCCGAACGCGACCGCCGGATGACGAGGTCAGACCGCATCGGCCGTAGATGTCCTTGAATTGCCTCCTCAAGCCTCGCACCGGGATCGTTGCCACCAGGCCTGTCCTCCGGAACACCAAGCTCCTCGAAAAGTGCCCGACCAAGCTCCACAGATCCGGGGTCGCCCGCGTCAGAGGTGTTGGGAAAGCGGGTAATGTTCTGCTGCTTATCGAGGCGAAAACCGCATAGTTGAGCGGCGAATGGAGCGGGCATGCTATGAGCCTTGCATTAAGAGTGAGCAACACCCCAACCGGACACACCGCCAGCTCGAATGTCACACCCCTCTGGAAGGATAGGATTACGACCGGGAAGGGCATCATGGACATACGCACAATTGACTTATTCGCAGGCGCCGGAGGACTCTCTCTTGGCTTCGAGCAGGCAGCGCTGGGCTTCATGCCAATCTTCGCTGTGGAGATCGACAAGGCGGCCGCAGGCACTTACGAACGGCACTTCGGGTGCTCCGTGGAGACCGGGTCCGTCACCGACGTGGAAACGTTCCCCGACGCCGACGTGATAATCGGCGGCCCGCCCTGCCAGGGATTCTCACCGCTCGGGCGTAACCGCGATGACGAATCCCGCGCCGAGCTCAACGAACTCTGGCAACAGTACCTCCGCGCGGTCCGGCAAGTCCGGCCCGCAGCTTTCGTGATCGAAAACGTACCCGAGTTTCAGAAGTCGGCTCAGTTCCACGCACTCCTAGAGGCTATGGGAACCGACCCTGTCCTCAAGGAATATGCCTTCGCTTACGGCCCCCTCAACGCCGCCGAGTATGGAGCGCCTCAGCGCCGCATCCGTGGCATCTTCTTGGCCGTCCGCGGCGCCGAAGACGTAGCCTGGCCCCCACCCATCACTCACGGACCCAACGCTGACAGCGGCACGCCCTACGTCACCGTGCGCGACGCTATCGGCGACCTACCGCACTATCCGTCTGCTGTAGAGCCGGAGGTCGTCGAGAGCCTCGCTGGTGACCGTCAGGAACTCCACCTGAAGCGCAACCCGCGCCCGACGAGCCTAGAACGCTACAAGGCAATTCCCGAGGGGGGCAACAGGTTTGATCTCGCGCGCAACCGCCCGGACCTCCTTCCCCGGTGCTGGGCCGAGAAACCGACCGGCACAACAGACGTTATGGGACGCCTTTGGTGGGAGCGCCCATCCCCAACCATCCGCACTGAGTTCTTCAAGCCAGAGAAAGGCCGTTACCTCCACCCCGACGCGCACCGCCCCATCACGCATCGCGAGGCCGCCCGGCTGCAAGGCTTCCCTGATAACTTCATCTTCGAAGGCTCTAAGATCGAGATCGCGCGACAGATCGGCAACGCCGTCCCGACGGCGCTAGCCCAAGCAATCGCCCGGCATCTTCACGAGGCACTTATCGCTCAGTGGGAGAACGCCGCCGTGGCCTAAATCACCACAGCAGAAAAGCCGCTCTTGAATCTCTAGGGCGGCTTTTCCATCGATGAGCGCAGTTCTGCAGTTGGCGAAGCTTAATACGTTGTGGCTGTTGTCAAGCGATTCTTGGCATCGGCGATGTCTGAGCGATTCCGCTGCGCAGGCTACGCCGCTCGTGTGTTCGGGACCTTGCCAGCCCTCCAGGTTGCCGGGCACGGCGGTTGGGGACACTCGTTATGGAGGGGTACAGCTCTCAGGAACTACCGAACATATCGCATAAGCTGATCCCCTGCGGGATTACGTTTGGGGAGAGCAAACCCAGGTCCTAAGGTTCCGATTAGCTGCTCGCGTTTCGTCCCCGTCTGCCCTTCCGCCATCCTGGAATTAGCTTATCCAGCTGCGACTTCTTGCCTGCATCCAGCTTGCCCGTTCGGTCGTTTATGCGTTGGCCATGCAGCCAGACACCCAAAACCCGTTCTGATTGGTCTTTCGTTTTGTTGTGCCGTGGCCAATCGTTGCCAGCAGCCCTGTAGGCAGAGACCTCAACCAAGCGCTGTTTCCAGCGCTTCTCGTCATCGACCTGTTTTGTGGAAGACCTGCCCCATCCCGGAATCACATCGAGCGCTACGGCGTAGATCGGGGACAAGGTCCCTTGCGCTGCTTCTTGACGGCGACGGCGCAGCCAGGCGGACAGCGCCTTTTCGTGGGCTGAGCGTTTTGTGGGCAAACGGCCTTCGGCCAGGTAGAGGGCGACGATGTTTTCAAGGTTCCTCTGGCCGGCCAATGTCAGCCGCTGTTGGGCTACAGGGAGAGCCGCACGGTGCTCACTCCTAATACTTGGATCGAGCTTGGCGGCAATGGCCAGGTGATACCTTACAGTCGACTCAGAGACGGCGGCGCCCGCGGCGATCTTCGGCGTAGTAATACCTCGCCTGTACATGAGCACCCATTCAGCATCGGGGGCGGCGCGTTTGCTCGGGGTCATGAGTATGGCGGTGCCATGACCGCGGGGGTTCGCCGTTGAAGTGCGGCCTTATTTAAGGCAGCGATCCGCTGCCGAAGGAACCCAATAGTGACGACCAAGGCTTACACCCTAGGTCCGAGTACCGAGACCGTGAACATCACGTAGAGAACACCAATAGCACCGAAGGCAGGGCTGAGATTCATTGCTTTCCCCCGAAATTTGTTAGTCCTAGACTAGCTGGCTGGAATAGGTATTTGCGAACATAAAAGCAGTCCTCTGGGTGTTTGCACACTGTGGATCTCCGACCAACAACGACCACCCGCAAACTGTGGGGACGCCGGAAAATCGATTCCTGATATCGCGCTCAACGAAATGGAGAATGAGCTTTCATGCTCGCCAAACACTATGACTGGGGTTGCCTCATTCCGTCAGGAAGTTCTTGACGGACGTTTGACGGGGCGGTTCACGGGACGTACGGGTGGAATTCACCCGATCCTCGCCGAAGGCAATCCCTGATCGACGGCGGATGCCGAAGCGCCCGCATCCGGCATTCAGCGGCTGGCGTCGTCATCTACGATGCCAGCCGCTGAAATAGTGGAAGCCCGAAGCGCCTTCAGTCGGCGAGCACCGGCTGCTTGGTACTGTCCGAGGCTTCAAAAACAGGCACAGCCTTACGGTTACGCCTGTTCATCCAGCAGCCCACTGCCAGCAGCGCCACGAGCCCGAAGGTGCTCAACAGCTGCGGCCGCGAATCCTCGCCGATGAAGCCCACCGTGAAGATCGCCGCGAGGATGAGGAGTCCAAGGCCACTGAGCCACGGGAAGCCGGGCATCCGGAGGGGCAGTTCCGTGCCCTGGCGGTCGGCACGGAGACGCAGCGCTAGCTGGGCAAGGAGCGCGGACGTCCACACGAGCAGGCAGGTCGATCCCACGATGTTCAGCAGAACGCCAAGGACCATCTCGGGGAACATCAGCTCCAGCACAACTGTGACAACGCCGAAGGCGACGCTGGCCAGGACTGCTGCCACCGGCACCCGCGCCTTCGAAACTGAAGCAAGCCAGCTCGGCGCCTCACCGCGCTCGGCCAGGGAGAACGCCATCCGCGAGGCACCATAAAGGTTCGCATTGAGGGCGGAGAGCAGAGCCGCGACGGCCACCAGGGTGATGGCGGTCGCCGCACCCGGCATGCCGGCGGCGTCCAGCACAGCGGCGAACGGGCTCTTCAGCCCCTCAGATCCCACCGGAACCACAGCCGCGATCACGAAGATGGCACCGATGTAGAACACCAGGATGCGCCACAGCACCGTCCGGACAGCCTTCTTTACACTGCGGGCCGGCTCGGCAGTTTCAGCTGCCGCCACGGATACGATCTCGGTGCCGCCGAACGCGAACGCCACCACGAACAGCGCCGTCGCAATGCCACTAAAGCCGTTGACCGCGAAGCCCTCCCCCATGAAGTTGGACAGGCCCGGCGACTGCACTCCGGGAATCAAGCCAAATAGCAGCGCAAAGCCCACCAGCAGGAACCCGACGATCGCCGCCACCTTGAGCAGGGCGAACCAAAACTCGAATTCACCGAAGTTCTTCACGCTGGTCAGGTTCACGGCGGTGAGCACCACGATGAACACGAACGCCATCAGCCACACCGGCAGGGCGGGGAAGATCGTGGCCAGCAGGCCGGCCGCGCCCAGCGCCTCGGCCGCGATGACCACCACCAGCTGGATCCACCAGAGCCAGCCGACCGTGGCTCCGGCCACCGACCCGTAGGCCTTGGCAGTGTAGACGGAGAAGGCGCCGCTGTCCGGGTTGGCGGCGGCCATCTCGCCGAGCGCCCACATCACCAGGATGATGAGGGTGCCGGCCACGAGGTAGGAGATCAGCACCGCCGGGCCGGCGGCCTGGATGCCGGCGCCGGAGCCAATAAACAGGCCGGCACCAATGGCGCTGCCCAGGCCCATCATGGTGAGCTGGCGGGGTTTCAGGGCTGCGCCGAGGGGGCGCGCAGACGTCATTGTCTGTTGTTCCATGGAAATTCCTCTGGTTGTAGTGGAACGGATTGGAGAGAAGCCAGAAAGGTGTCAGGCCGCGTGGGCTGCGAGGAGCCGGAGCACGCGGTTGTTAGAGGCGGGGTCGGCCACGGTGATCCGCACGCCGTCGCCCTGGTACGCACGGACCATGATGCCCGCGTCATTGAAGGCGTCCACCAGCGTCGCCAAAAGCACGGCGTCGGCACGGATCCACAGGAAGTTGCCCTGGCTCGGCTGCAGCGTCCAGCCCTGCTCCTGGAGCTCCGCGGCCATCCGGGCACGCTCTTGCTTGACGGCAGAAACCCGCGCTGTCATTTCCTCCCCCGCGTCCAGCGAGGCGACGGCGGCCTTCTGCGCCAGCGCGCTCACGGCGAACGGCAGGGCGGTGCGGCGCAAACCCTCGGCGATTGCCGCCGTCGTAATGGCATACCCGACGCGCAGGCCGGCGAGTCCGTAGGCCTTGGAGAAGGTGCGCAGGATGCAGACGTTCGGGTACCGGCGGTAGAGCGCCAGGGAATCGGGGCCGGTGCCGGCGTCGGCGTACTCCACATAGGCCTCGTCGATCACCACCAGGATGTCGGGGCGGACGGACTGCAGGAAGGCCTCGAGGCTGTGGTGGCTGATCGGCACGCCGGTGGGGTTGTTGGGCGTGCAGAGCAGGATCATCTTGGTGCGGCCGGTGACGGCGGCGGCCATGGCCTCAAGGTCGTGGCCCTCAGCATCGTCCAGCGGGATACGAACCGGCCGGGCGCCTGCCAGCTCCACCAGGATGGGATAGGCCTCGAACGAGCGCCACGCGAAGATCACCTCATCGCCGGCGTCGCACAGTCCGGTGATGATCTGCTGGAGCACGCCCACACTGCCGGGCCCCACCGCCACCTCTCCGGCCGTGACGCCCAGGTGCCGGGCAATCCGTTCACGGAGTTCGACGGCGGCACTGTCCGGGTAGCGGTTCATCGTTCCGGCCGCCGCGGCCACCGCGGCCGTGGCCGCGGGCAGTGGCTCGTAGTGGCTTTCGTTACTGGCGAGGGCTGCAATGTCCGTGCCGGCGCTGCGTCGGCCCGGAACGTAGGACGGAAGTCCGGCCACAGCGCCACGAAGGGTGGGCAGCGCGCTGTCCGATGCGGTCAGGAGTTGATCACGGGTCATGAGGACCGATCATGGTTGTGACTCGGCCCACATGGCAAGATACGCTCAACCCCTTGGGACTTCTGCTCAACTTCTACAGTGTCTGGTGAAAATATGACCACCGCTACCTCTCGCACCCTCGATTCCCTCGACGGCAGGATCATCCTGGCCCTCGATAAGGATCCGGAAGCCAGCGCCCTGGCACTCTCCCGGACACTCGGCGTCGCGCGGAACACGGTCCACGCCCGGCTGGCACGGCTCGAACGCAGCGGCGCCCTCCGCTCCTTCAGCCGCAGGCTGGACCCCGCCGCGCTCGGATACGAACTGATGGCCTTCCTTTCCCTTTCGATCAGCCAGACGCGGACGGGGTCGGTGGAAGACGGGCTCGCCGCAATCCCGGAGGTCATCGAGGTACACGCCACCACCGGGGACGCGGACCTCATGACCAAGGTGGTGGCCCGCGGCACGGCCGATCTCTACCGCATCACCAACGAGATCCTGGAGATCGACGGAATCGAGCGGACCAGCACCGCCATCTCCATCCTCGAACTTATGCCGCCCCGCTACGACGGCCTCATCAGCCGGCTCTCGGAACAGGAGTCACGCGCCGCCGACTGACCGCGGGTGATCCGCCGATGCATGAGGTACCCACCAGAGGCGCTATGAATGTTTTGCATTTTGCCCTCACAGAACGTCTCGTTTCAGGCGTTCGGCTCATGGTCTTGGGAGCGCCCACCAGCGCTCTGGCGGCATATGATTCTCGATGCATCATTTACTTATTTCTATTTGGGGGAATCCTTGAAGACGTCCATTGCATCTCTTGCTCTTGTAGCCGTTCTCGCCTTGACGGCATGCGGCGGAGCAGGGAGCACCACAAACAGTGCTGCCGACTCCAATACGACGCAGGAGGCTCCGAAGGTTCCCGACCTGACCGGCGCTTGGAAGCAGAGCAACCCGAACAGCGAAAAGTCGTACCAGCAGGCAAGCATCACCGCCGACAAGCTGACCATCGAGTGGGTTTCCGATGGTGGCAATACGACCTCGATCTACTGAGTCGGAACGTTTGCCGGCCCAACGAACGCCAGTGAACCGTACACCTGGACGTCGGAGCGGAATGTCGATGCCACTAAATCCGCCCTCCTCGCGTCCAACGACGCGACCAAAGAATTCAAGTACGAAGGCGGCAGCATCAGCTATAAAGTGAGCGCAATGGGGACCAACACAACCGTAAACCTCAAAAAGAACTGATACCGAAGCATAAGACTGTGACGTTTACGTCGGGTGAGACTGCACGAAATGCTCTGCTTCGCTGAATCCACAGAGATGGCTGCTGCTCATGAGATCAGCAGCCATCTCTATATGGCAGCCCCAAGACCCTTAGCGATATAGCGTTCGAGTTAGACGTCAACGGGTGTGACCGGGTCTCTTGAAGCACCGCAGAGAACAGAGCCATTGCCCCGTATTTTTAGCATCGCTGGGCGATTTGTCACTCTTCTGAGCTTTCGCCGCCAATAAGCCCAGGTCCAATCCGTTCTCTTGCCGATCCGTGATACAGCGCACACGCTTGGCAGCATGACTTCACTCACCGTTTCCGGCCGCGTGGCACAGGTTCTCAGCAGCTATGCCAGCGACGTCTTCGGCGTCATGGGCAACGGCAACGTCTACTTCCTTGACGCCGCGGAGCAGCAGGGCCTCCGCTTCACCCCCGTCCGGCATGAGGGCGCCGCCATCGCCGCGGCCGACGCCTACTACCGCGCGTCGGGACGGCTCGCCGTGGGCACCACCACCTACGGCCCCGGCTACACCAATGCGCTCACCGCCTTGGCCGAAGCTGTCCAGGCGCAGATCCCCGTCGTGCTGGTCACCGGCGACGCCCCCACCAGCGGCGCCCGGCCCTGGGACGTGGACCAAACGGCCATCGCCGCCGGCCTCGGCGCAGCCACCTTCACCGTCACCCGCGACGCCGCGGGCGCCATCACCCGACAGACGGTGGAGTTCGCAGTCACCCGGAGCACTGCAGTCGTGCTTGCCATTCCCTATGACCTGGCCGCACTCGAGGCTGCGGACGAAGACCTTCCGGTGGCGTCCGCACAACAGGCGAGGGACGACGGCGACGGCGGCCTTGGGCAGGCAGCCCGCCTGCTCGCCGGGGCGAAGCGGCCGCTGATCCTCGCGGGCCGGGGCGCGCACCTCGCCGGGGCCGGCCCCGAGCTCCGCGAACTCGCCGACCGCCTCGGCGCCCTGACCGCCGGAACCGCCCTGGCGCTCAACCTCCTCAATGGCGAGGGGTACCTGGGCGTGGCAGGCGGCTTCGGCACCGACACCGCGGCCGGCCTCATGGGCGAGGCCGACGTGGTCCTGGTGGCCGGGGCAAGCCTGAGCCCCTTCACCCTGCGGTTCGGGCACCTGATCGGCCCGGATGCGACTGTCATTCAGATCGACACGGCGGTGGAGCCGACGAATCCACGGGTTGATGTTTTCGTTCAGGCGGATGTGAAGTCTGCTGCGTCGGGGCTTCTCTCTTTGGTTGAAGGAGAGGCTGCGGCTGTTGCTTGGCGCGAGGAAGCGTCCAAGCAGCTGGCTGCGGGGCCGGGGCATGACCTGGGCTCAACCGAGACGGTGGACGGCCGGTTGGACCCGCGCACCTTGGCCACCGCCCTGGATGCCGTGTTGCCGGTGCGCCGCACGGTGGTCCAGGACGGCGGGCACTTCATCGGCTGGGCACCCATGTACTGGAACATCCCGCGGCCGCAGGACCTGGTGATGGTGGGGACCGCTTTCCAGTCGATCGGGCTGGGATTGGCGAGTGCCGTCGGGGCAGCCCGTGCCCTGGAGGACGGCCGCACCCTGGTGCTGGCCTCCGGCGACGGCGGTTTCCTGATGGGCCTGGCCGACCTCGAATCGCTGATCGGTGCGTCCCGCAGCGCGATCGTAGTGATCTACAACGACGCCGCCTACGGTGCTGAGATCCACCAGTACGGGTCCCAGGGCCTGTCCGAAAAGCCGATGCTGATCCCCGAGGTGGACTTCAGCGGGGTTGCCCGGGCGCTCGGCGCCGAGTCGGCGATCATCCGCTCGCTGGCGGACCTTGACGCGCTCACAGAGTGGATCGACGCCGGCGCCAAGGGGACCTTCGTGGCCGACTGCCGCATCACCTCCAGCGTCCGCGCCCCGTGGCTGAGCGAATGGATGCAGGCCTCACAGGCGGCGAAGGCGGCAGTGGCAAGGTAGCAGGAATTCGCCGGCCGCCCCTCTAACATTTCCCACAATAAGACTGGCTTTGAGACCTGCTGAAGCACTTTTACTATCGAACCGGATCAATTGGGGGGTCCCTATGCTTTTGGTCAAGCTGCTTGGGGAGTCTTTTCTTGGTAGAGGGTTCCGTTTTGAGCATGGCGAAGGCGGCGTCGCAGCGGCGCTGGGCGAGGAACCGCTCCGGCGCTACACTCAAATAGCAGCACTCGGCCAAGATGAGGGGAACAATGCCCGACGACTGGTTTAGTCCCGTTTTACAATTCCTCAGTGCGATCATCTGGCCCGTGGTCGCGCTCATCATGGTTTTCTTATTTCGCGAACCAATCCGCCTCTTCATAAACGAAATATCAGAAGTGACAGGTCTCGGAGCGAGTGCAAAACGTTCTGCGATCCGACGATCTGAGGAACTCAGAGATAGTACCCAAACTGAGGCTGAAGATGAAGCCGATGTGACTGATCAGGTGGAACGTCGAAGCGAAGACCCGGACCCGCGCAGCACTACTCCTGCCACTCCCAGTTGGCTGGCCTTTGTCGAGAAACAAATTGACAGCAACCTGCGCTGGGCTCAACGAAACACTCGGGCCGCGTCCTCCGCGGTATGTGGGGAAATCGTACGTTCAACGTATACCGATCTTCGCCTTGGCATCCGACTGGTGGGCTACAGCGTCGGCGGCCACGATGCTGTTTCTGGAAAAAACCTGCCGCACGTCGCCCCGCAGATAATTCTAAAACGCGTTGGCGCTCCCCCCGAACTCATTGAGCAGGTAGTACAAGTCAGAACCTTTGCCACACAGGTTCGCCGACAAGAGCTTAAGGCCAACGAACAGGCGGCCGAAAACTTTATCGACTCGCTTCTGGACCTTAACCACAGCCTCTTTCGCTGGTGGGAAGAAGCAGAAGCCGAGCGTCCCGCGCTTTCTACCTAGTTGGGGCGTCTATGTAGGCTTCTCAGTGAGGAGACTGCCACGCACCTCGTAACGACTATCCCTTCGTTTTGGCGGCCCGTGGGGCAACGGACGAGGAGCTTCCGGCGCCGCGGGCAGCAAGAGTGACGGACGACGTCGACGGCGGCCTTGGGCCGGCAGCCCGCCTGCTCGCCGGTATCAGGCGGCCGCCGATCCGTGCAGGCCGAGGTGCGCACCTCGCCGCCGACGGGCCGGAACTCCGGGAGCTCGCCGACCGCCTGTCCGGGCTCTTCGGAGACCCCGGACGGCCAGCTGGACCCGCCTGCCCTTGCCACGGTGTTGGATGCCGTGCTGCCGGAACGCCGCTCTGTGGTCCAGGACGGCGGGCACTTCATCGGCTGGGCGCCCATGTACTGGAACATCCCGCGGCCGCAGGACCTGGTGATGGTAGGGACGGCCTTCCAGTCGATCGGGCTGGGACTGGCGAGCGCTGTCGGGGCGGCCCGGGCCGTGGAGGACGACCGGACTTTAGTGCTGGCCTCCGGCGACGGCGGGTTCCTGATGGGCCTGTCAGACCTCGAATCGCTGATCGGTGCCGCCCGCAGCGCCATCGTGGTGATCTACAACGACGCCGCCTACGGGGCCGAGATCCACCAGTACGGCTCCCAGGGCCTGGCCCAGAAGCCGATGCTGATCCCTGAGGTGGACTTCAGCGGCGTCGCCCGTGCGCTCGGTGCCGAGTCGGCGATCATCCGGTCGTTGGCCGATCTTGCCGCGCTCACGGACTGGATCGACGCCGGCGCCCACGGCACCTTCGTGGCCGACTGCAGGATTACGTCCAGCGTCCGGGCCCCGTGGCTGAGCGAGTGGATGCAGGCCTCGCAGGCGGCGAAGGCGGCGGTAGCGGGCTGACGCTCATCGAAAAGTAAGGCCCGTTTTGTCAGAGAAGCGGCTTAGGATTTCTTCCATGAGGATTGCCGTCGCCGGGGGAACCGGTACTGTGGGCCGCCATTTGGTTTCCGTCGCCACAAAGCGCGGGCACCATGCGGTCAGCATGAGCCGCACCGAAGGAGTGGACCTGGTTACCGGGCGCGGCCTCGATCAGGCACTCCGTGACGTTGAAACCGTCATCGACGTCTCCGGCATCCAGGCCCTGTCCACCAAGAAAGCTGTGGACTTTTTTACCAGTGCCACCCAAAACCTGCTGGCGGCGGAGAAAGAGGCGGCCGTCAAGCACCACGTGGCGCTGTCCATTGTGGGCATCGATCACGCCAACTCGGGACTGTATGCCGGGAAGCTGGTGCAGGAGGACGAGGTCAGGCACGGCGTCATTCCCTGGACACTCCTCCGGTCCACCCAGTTCCACGAGTTTGTGCCGATGTCCATCAAGGCCGCTTCGGTGGGCCCACTGGTGTTTGTGCCCACCATGCGCACCCAGCCGATCGCAGCAAGGGAGGTGGCCGCGGCCCTGGTGGATGCGGCCGAAGCCGGTCCACAGGGACGCCTCCCGGACCTCGGCGGCCCGCAGGCCGAACAATTGAAAGGCCTTGTCGCGGCGTACCTGGCCAAATCGCGTCAAAAGAAACAGATCGTTCCACTGCACCTTCCCGGCCCCATGGGCAAGGCGATGCGCAACGGCGGGCTCATCCCGGCGCCGGGTTCCGCCGTCGGACGCCAGACGTTCGTGGCGTGGCTCGAAACGATTAACGGCGCGTAGAAGCAGCCGCGGGTGGGGACCCGACGCCCCGCCGTTCAGCACGACGGCGGCCTTCACCGAGGTGTCGGGCCCACCACTTTCCGGCGGGATCCGGAATAGCATCGTGCCGTTGAGCCGTTGTCGCAAACATGAAAGCAATTACGTACAGCACCTACGGCAACCCCGACGTCCTCGAATACGGCGAGCAGCCACTGCCCAAAGTGGGGCCCGGCATGGTCCTGGTGAAGGTCAAGGCAGCGTCGGTGAACCCGGTGGACTGGAAGATTATGTCCGGCGGCCTGGACGCCGTCATGGACCTGCAGTTTCCCGCCATCCCCGGCTGGGACGTTGCCGGTGTGGTGGAGTCGGTAGGGATTGATGCCAGGCAGTTCATGCCCGGCGATGAGGTCATCGCCTACGGCCGCAAGGACTACGTCCACGGCGGCAGCTTCGCTGAGTACATCGCCCTGCCGGAGCGCGTCCTGGCCCGCAAACCCGAGACCCTCAACTGGAACGAGTCGGCAGGCCTGCCGTTGGCCGGCCTGACCGCCTACCAGGTCCTCAACCGGCTGGGCCTCAAGGCCGGGGAAACAGTCCTGATCCACGGCGGGTCCGGGGGTGTGGGCTCACTGGGCATCCAGATTGCCGCAGCAGTGGGCGCCAAAGTCATCGCCACGGCGTCGGAGAAGAACCACGACTTCCTCCGCTCCCTGGGCGCCGAGCCTGTTGCCTACGGCGACGGGCTGGCAGACCGCGTCCGCGCACTGCGCCCGGACGGTGTGGACGTTGTGGCCGACTTTGTGGGCGGAAACCTCGAAGCCACCCTCGCCGTCCTGGCTGACGGCGGCCGGCACGCGTCCATTGCGGACAGCGACGTTGAGCAGCATGGCGGGGAATGGATGTGGGTCAACCCGGTGGGCGCCGACCTGCAAAAGCTGGCCGACCTGGTGGATGGCGAAAAGCTCCAGGTGGAGGTTGCCGAGGTGTTCCCGCTGGAGAAGGCCGCGGATGCGTTCCGTTCCAACATGGAAGGCCACACCCGCGGCAAGATCATTCTGGCCATGGACTAAAACGGGCCGGCACCGGGGCGATGTTCGACCGCCCCGGCGCCGCCGGTTGACCCACTATGTGGGTGCTGTCCGGCCCACCGGGTTCACCCGAACAGCGCCGACACGCGGGTGAGGGTTTCGTAGACCCCGTAAGCCAGCGGCACTCCCACCAGGGCCCAGGCTACGGCGAGCCTGCCGGTGGAAGCTTTCCCTGGGGTGTCCGAGGCGGGGGTGCTTTCCGTACTCATTTCAGGCCTCCATGGCAGGTTCGTTCCGGCCGCGGCCGGAGGTGGATTCGTGGAACCGTGCGTCCACCGGTTTGACCATCAGGTTGGCCACAAAACCAACCACCAGCAGCCCCACCATGGTCAGCAGCGCCGGCTGATAGGACGCGGCGTTCAGCTGCCCGGGTTTGCCCTGGGCGTCCAGGAAGGCGTTGACGATCAGCGGCCCGGCCACCCCGGCGGCGGACCAGGCGGTCAGCAGCCGGCCGTGGATGGCGCCCACCTGGAAGGTCCCGAAGAGGTCCCGCAGGTAGGCCGGTACGGTGGCGAAGCCGCCGCCGTAGAAGGAAATGATGACGAACGCCAGTGCCACATAGAGGATGGTGGTGGTTGAACCGGCCAACGCCAGCACCACGTAAAGCACAGCGCCGATGCCGAGGTACACCATGTAGATGCGTTTGCGCCCGGTGATATCGGACGTGGCGGACCATGCGAAGCGGCCCGCCATGTTGCCGATGGACAGCAGCCCCACGAATCCTGCGGCGACGCCGGCACTGACCAGGGACACGCCGTCGGCCTGGCGGAAGAAGTCCTGGATCATCGGTGCGGCCTGTTCCAGGATGCCGATCCCGGCGGTGACGTTGCAGAACAGCGCCACCCACACCAGCCAGAACTGCCGTGTTTTGATGGCGTTCCTGGCACTGACGTTCTCCGAGGTGACCAGCTTTGCGGCCTTGACCTTGGCGGGGTCGAACCCGGCCGGCCGCCACCCGTCGGCGGGCACCCGGATGGTGAAGGCGCCGAACAGCATGTACGCAAGGTAGACGACGGCGAGGGTCAGGAAGAGCTTTCCGACGGCGTCGCCGCTTGCCACCCAGCCCTGCGCGCCGGAGTTGGGATCGTACAGCCTGAGGAGCGCGGTGGAGACGGGGCTGGCGATCAGCGCTCCGCCGCCGAAGCCCATGATGGCCATTCCGGTGGCCAGGCCCGGCCGGTCCGGGAACCACTTGATCAGGGTGGACACGGGCGAGATGTAGCCGATGCCCAGGCCGATGCCGCCCACAAAGCCGTAGCCCAGGTAGACCAGCCAGAGCTGGTTGGTGAAGATGCCAACCGAGCCGATCACAAAGCCGCTGGCCCAGAAAACTGCCGAGGTGAACATCGCCTTGCGCGGGCCGTTGGTATCCACCCAGGTGCCCATGATGGCCGCCGAGAGGCCCAGCATCACGATCGCGATGGAGAAGATCACGCCGATCTCGGTCAGGCTGGCATCGAAATGCTTGACCAGTGCCGTCTTGTACACGCTGGTGGCGTACGCCTGGCCGATGCAGAGATGCACGGCGAGCGCTGCGGGCGGTACCAGCCAGCGGTTGAATCCCGGTGGGGCGATGGTGTGGTTACGGTCCAGCCAGCCCATAAGTGTGCTCCTTGTGGTTGTCGACGTCATTGTCCAATCGAGGCTGAGGCGCAAGACCCCCACCATGCCCCGTTGCCTGTAGCAATCATGTTCCTGATCATCAGCAAACGTACTAATGGCGCGCCGAGCGGTGGTTAATGGACGGGGAGCGGTAGGACGGCGGAAGGATCCGGTCCCGTGAAACAAGATGAGGCGCTTGCCCCATGCCCTGGCTGCGGCCCGGTCCTAGGCTCACGGTATGGAGAAAAGGAGGCGGCCATGAGCACCTACCAGCCGCAGTCATCAGCAAAGGCAACACCGACGCTTGCCGACCTACCGGAGGACGCCGCCGAGCACTTCGCCGGCTATGCGGTTCTGGGCTTGCCGTTTACCAGCGGCCACTACCTGGCCTTCCGGGATTTCCCGGTGAGTTCCGTTGGCCCCGGCTACCGCTCCGTCTGGCACCGCACGCCCGGCGGCGAGTGGACCATCTACGCCAACGCCGCACCGGAGTTCAGCTGCGCACGCTACTTCGGCGCGGCCGTGCACCATACGGTGGAGACCGACGTCGACATCCGGTGGAGCGGGCCCTCCACCGCCCAGATCACGGTCCCCGGCGTTGTTGACTGGCATCTGCAAATGGGCACGTCCGCGGCCACCTCCATCCTGACCGCCATGGCCGTCCGGATGCCCGAAACGCTATGGCGCAACGATCGTGTACTCCGTGCCATGGGAGCATTCGCCGGGCCCCTGCTGAACGCCGGCACGATGAAGGTCTCCGGGGCGGTGCCCAACGGCCAGACCTTCCAGGCCCAGCCCCGGCAGCTGTGGCTGGTCACGGACTCCCAAGCAACCATCCTGGGTGAAGACGCGGGCATGCCGGGAGCACTGGAAGTACAGGACCATATGACAGACTTCTGGCTTCCGCAACGTGGACTGTTTGGAGCCGGGCTGGGCGTCAGGTTCCCGTCCACGGCACGTCCCACCGGCCAGAAAGCCACCGGGGCACGCACCGGAAACAGCCGGACATCGTAAAGAGGGCGGCCGGTTTCCGTCGCCCGCGGCGGTGGCTCCCTAGAATGGCCGTGTGAAGCAGTCACCGGCTGGACCCCGCCGCAGTGAAATCCTGGCCGCACTCTCGCTCGCCATCGACCTGGGGCTGGGGCAACCGATGGAGCACATGCTGCGGTCCTGCCTGCTGGCATTACGGATCGCGGGGGCCGCGGGAGTCGACGCCGCCGGCCAGGGCAGGCTTTACTACGCCAACCAGGTGGCATGGATCGGCTGCCACGCGGACTCCTTTGAACTGGCAGCGCTATTCACGGACGACATCGCCTTCCGCGCCGACTACTACAACCGCGACCAGCACGGCCTGCCCATGTACGCCGGCATGTTCAGTCATGCCGGCGCGGGCCTCCCGCCACTGGCCCGCGTTGCCCACTGGACCCGATTCGCGGTGACGGGCAGCGCCGCGGTGCGCACCATGATCGCCTCGCACTGCACCTCCGCCGGGGCGTTGGCCAGCAATGTAGGGCTCGGCGGCGGCGTGGCAGGACTGCTTGCCCACACCTTTGAGCGCTGGGACGGCAAAGGCCTGCCGGACGGCATCGCGGGTCCGGCCATCCCGCTCGAAATGCGGATCATGCATCTCGCGGATACGGCAGAGGTGTTCCTGCGGCAGGAGGGCGTGGCCGGTGCCGTGGCCATGGTGCGGGCACGCCGCGGCAGCCAGTTCGATCCAGCCCTGGCCAACCTGTTCATCGATCACGCCGAGGTGCTCACCGAAGGACTCCTCGAGGTCGACTGCTGGCAGGCAGCCCTGGACCTGGCGCCCGCCGACGCTCCCCTGTCCGGCCCCCAGCTGGACGCGGTGCTCCGCGCGGTGGGTGACTTCGCCGACCTCAAATCCCCTTACACAGCAGGACACTCCCGCGCCGTGGCTGCCCTCGCCGCCGCCGCCGGCGAGGTGCACGGACTGCCGGCCGCCGACGTCAACGAGCTCCGCCGCGCAGGATGGGTCCACGACCTGGGCCGGCTCGGAGTGTCCAACCAGGTGTGGGACAAGAAGGGACCCCTCTCCCGGGCGGACCTGGAACGTATCCACATGCATCCGTACCTGGGAGAACGGATCCTCAGCCGCGTGCCCGGCCTGAAGGGTGAGGCGGCCCTGGCCGGTCTGCACCAAGAGCGCATGGACGGGTCCGGCTACCCCCGCGGGATCGGCGGGACGGAGTTGGGGATCAAGCAGCGGATCCTGGCGGCCGCGGACTCCTACGGCGCCTCCCTGGAGCCGCGTCCGCACCGGGCCGCAATTCCGCCCAGCGACGCAGCTGGCCGGCTTCGGCAGGAAGTCTCGGCCGGCCGGATCAGCCCCGAGGCTGCGGACGCCGTGCTCGCAGCCGCGGGCCAGCAGCCCCACCGCCGGCCCGCCCCTCCGGCCGGGCTCACCCCTCGGGAACTCGAAATCCTCGGCATGCTGTGCCACGGAATGGCGCCGGCCCAGATAGCCGCCACCCTGCTCCTCTCCACCAAGACCGTCCGCAACCACGTGGAGCACATCTACACCAAAATCGGTGCAACCAACCGGGTGGGTGCCACCTTGTTCGCGGTACGGAATGGCCTGACTCATTAACCGACGGTGACGCCCCGCAGTAGGAAACCCACAGGTCCGCGCCCTACGATGGCCTTCATGAGATCCCCCCGCGATGCCCGCTCCGCCGCCGTGGTGATCAACGCCGGGTCACGCCGTGGGGCGGCCCACCAACTGGCCGTTGACGCCATGCGCAAAGCGGGGGTGCCCGTCACCGCCGTCCACCATGTGCTGTCCGGCGCGGACCTGGCCGGCACGCTGGACCAGGTCCTTGCTGCCGGGCACGACCTGGTAGTGGTCGGTGGCGGCGATGGGACCGTGACCTCCGCCGCCGGCCGGATCGCCGGCACCGACGTGGTGCTCGGCGTCCTGCCGCTGGGCACCGCCAACGACTTCGCCAGGACGCTTGAGATCCCCGCAGATCTTGCCCAGGCCGGCGCCACCCTCGCCGAGGGCAAAGTGGTGGACATCGATCTTGGCCGGGCCAACAGCCACCCGTTCCTCAACGTCGCCTCCCTTGGCCTGTCCGTTGGCATCACCGCAGCGCTTAGCCCCCGGCTGAAGCGGTACCTCGGCCCGCTGGCCTACGCCGTCGCCACCGTCCGCGCTTACACCAGGCACCAGCCCTTCCGCGCCCGGCTCGAATTCCCCGACGGCGACCATCCCGCCGTGGAACTCGACAACCTGCTGCAGGTGGCAGTGGGCAACGGCCGGCACTACGGCGGAGGCAACACCGTCTCCCCCACGGCCGGCATCGACGACCACACCCTGGACATCTACGCGATCCTGGCCGGCCCCGTCCGGGAGCACGTCAGCATCGCCCGGCTGCTCAAGGACGGCAGCTTCATCAAGCACGACAAAGTCCACCACTTCACCAGCCGCAGCGTCCGGGTCGTCACGGACCAGCCCATGCCGGTGAATCTCGACGGTGAAATCGCCACCACCACGCCCACCGATTTCACCGTCCAGCGCAACGCCGTCCACGTGATCGTTCCCCAGAGCAGCACCGGCGCCCTGTACGACGGGCCCGGCAGCGGTGACCTCCCGCCGTCGTAATTCACGACGGCGGCGTGCTGCTCCTGCGGGACCAGCCGTCACGGGGAGGTGCTGTCAGTCGGGTCGCCTTGGACGACTACGCTGCGGAACATCGCCGTCAATCCGGGCGTTGAGGGTGTATGACCAAGCGTGTGATGGTGCCCGCTCTGCTGCTCGTGGCCGCGATCGTGGTGGGTGTGGGGTTGTACCTGTTCCAGCCGTGGCGGATCTTCACCAGCTCGACGGTGACCGAGGCCATCCCAACGGCTGTCCCGACTTCCGCACCACCCGCCGTTTCGTCTCCGGCCGCTTCTCCGGAGGCCACCACGACGACGGCCGCACCCACCGCCGTCGCCGGCCCACGTGAACTGGCAACGGGCCAGCTCATCAGCCACGAACACGCCAGCTCGGGATCGGTCCGGATCCTCGAGCTGCCGGACGGGAGCCGAATCCTCCGCTTCGAGGGCCTTGATACCTCCGACGGTCCCGATCTCAGGGTGTGGCTCACCGACGCGCCGGTGATCGAAGGTCCGCCAGGTTGGCAGGTCTTCGACGACGGCGCTTACCTGGACCTGGGCGCGCTCAAGGCCAACAAGGGCGATCAGAACTACGAGATCCCGGCCGCGGCGGTGCTGGGCGACTACAGCTCCGTCACCATCTGGTGCGCGAGGTTCGCCGTGTCCTTCGCTGCCGCCGAGCTGAAAACCTAAGCGGACCCCGGTCCCGCGCTCAGCCGCCGGACGCCTCTGCCCCCGCCACGGTTTCCGCAACGTCCTGGACAACTTCGTTGTGGCGGAGGAACCACGGCTTGAACGGCGGATCGAACCGGGCAAACCGAGGCTCCCCCACCGCCGTCAGCCCGGCCAGGGCCAGCGCCGCCAGCAGTCCTTCCGTGCGCTTGGCAAACGCCGCTTCCGATCCGTTACCGGAAAAACGCACGGCCGCCGCCAAGGACCCCGGGACGTCCCGGATCTGCACTTTGGGGTCCATGGGGACCGGCGCCGAGGCTGCGCTCAGGCCTGCCGGCAGCACAAAGGCCACCGCAAACTCATCGGTTACGCCGTTTCCGGTGACGGGACCGCGCTGGAGTACCGGTACGGTCATCGCCAGTTGTGTGGACGCCCCGCTGCCCTGGATCACTGGCGCCGTCATGGCCAGCTTCCGGCCGGCCACATTGCTGCCGCTGATGTAGTTGAACAGGCTGCGGAACGCTGCGTTGCCGGCCCGGTCGAATTCCGCCCGGACCTGCACCTCCGCCACCACGTAGGCGGGATAGCGGCGCAGTTCGAAATGCGGATACGAGCGGACAACGGTGTACGGCTGCTGTTCTGTCATGGTCCTCAGACCCTACGCCCATCCCAGGACGGCAGCGAGAGACGGGGCCGGGGCCGACGCCTAGCGCGGAACCAGCCGCCACAGCGACGTGACCTCGGCCGCGCGCGCCTCGAACAAAGGATCGTCGCGGTCCGCGGCCTTGCCGTGCGTCGGCTTGGTGTCCAGCCGGTCCACTACGCGGAGCCCGGCCGTCTCGATGGCTGCCAGCAGGTCCTCCCGCGACCGCAGCCCCAGGTGCTCGGCCAGGTCGGACAGGACCAGCCAGCCCTCCCCGCCAGGCGACAGGTGGTTGGTCAGTTCGTTCAGGAAGCGGAACAGCATCCGGCTGCCGGGGTCGTACACGGCGCTGTCCAGGCTGGAATGGGGCGTGGCCGGAATCCAGGGCGGGTTGCAGACCACCAGCGGCGCCCGTCCGGGCGGGAACATGTCGGTCAGGACCGCCTCCGCCTGCTCCTCGACCCCGAGGTTCCGGAAATTCTCGCCGGCGCACGCGATGGCCCGCGGTTCGTTGTCCGTCGCCACCACGTGCTGGACGCCGCGGCGGGCCAGGATGGCAGCGATGACCCCGGTGCCGGTGCCAATGTCGAAGGCCAGGGTGTCTGAGGGAAGCGGCGCGTCAGCCACAAGGTTCACGTACTCGCTCCGGGTGGGGAAAAACGTCCCGTAATGCGGGTGAATGCGTGCTTGCAGGGCATCGACGTGGACGCCCTTCAGCCGCCACTCGTGGGCGCCGATCGCCCCGACCAGCTCGTGCAGGGACACCACGGACGGTTCGCTGATCGAGCCATATGCTTCAGCGGCGGCCGCCCGGAGATCCGGAGCGCGGCGCAGCGGCACCACCGGACCCGGATCCAGGGGTACCAGCAGCAGGCCCAGGATGCGTGCCCGGTGCGAGCGGGACTGCCGGTGCCGGTAAAACCTGTCGGCAGGTGTACCCGCCACTTTCTTGCCGGCGCCCACCCTCCGGTCCAGGGCGTTGAGGATCTGGCGGGCGTTGTGGAAATCGCCGTGCCAGAGCATCGCGATGCCCTGCGACGCCATCCGGTTCGCGTCGTCGGCCGTGAGCGAGTCGGTGACCACTTCAACGCGCTTCGGCGCCGGCCGGCCGTTCGCCGAACGCCACGTGGCGCTCCTGCTCTCCCCGGCTTCGTCCCACGTCACGAGGACGCGGTCTTGGGCGGAGGGCGAGGGGGCCGGCGTCGGGATTCCCGCGGGGCCCGGTGTGTCAGTACTGATAAGGATCCATTCCAAGGGCCCGTGGGCGGGCAACAATTGCGGGAGTGCCGGAAGCCTGAACCGGCCTTGTCAGGATACAGCCGACGGCCGCCCCACCATCGGGACGGCCGTCGGCCAAGCGTGCTGCAGGAGTTAGTGCTCCGCGTCCTCGGCAGCTTTTTTGGCTTCCTTTTCCGCGTCCTTCTCAGCGCGGAGGGCTTCCGCGTCGTGCTGTTCCTCGGCCTTTTCCTGGTGGATGACCTCGGCGAAAAGCTTCTCCATCTCCTTGGCCACACCGGCAGCGGAGGCGGGGTTCTGGCCGGTGACCAGGCGCTCGTCCACCGCCACCTGCTCCTCCCAGACGCCGGCGGAGACATGCTTGGCGCCCTGCTCCGTCAGGCGGTCCGCCAGGAAGAACGGGATGACTTTGTCCTTGCCGGCGGCAACTTCCTCGTCATTGGTAAATGCGGCAACCTTGCGGCCTTCCACCAGGCGCAGCCCGTTGGCCAGCTCCACGTTCAGCAGGCCGGCGGGGCCGTGGCAGACTGCGCCCACCAGGCCACCGGCGTTGTAGACGCTGGCCACCAGCTTCTGCAGGCCTTCACTCTCCGGGAAGTCCCACATGGTGCCGTGCCCGCCCACCAGGTAGACGGCGTCGTACTGGTCAGGGTCCACCACGTCCACGCGGGCGGTGTTGTAGAGCCCGGCGCGGGTGGTTTCGTCCTCGGTGAAGGCCACCTGGATGGGATCGTCGGTGTCCACCTCATCGCGCGGCGGCTGGCCGCCCTCGATGGAGGCGAAATCCACGAAGTGCCCGGAGTCCCGGAACACCTTCCAGGGGTGGGCAGCTTCGGCCACGTTGTAGCCGGTCTTCTCTCCGGTGTCGCCGATCTCGGAAACGCTGGTCAATACCATGAGGATTTTCTTCATGAAGTGCTCCTTTCGTCCACCCACTAGCCTACTCGTCAGTAGGCTTATGTTTCACCCATGGGGACTTGGGCCCATTGGCGCTGGTCCGGTTGTCCCATAGCGTCGAAGGCAGGAGCAGGTTGCTCCGCTGCGGCAGTGCTGCAGCTGTTCCATCGATTGGGGTCAACGATGAAGAAGATCAAAAGCATCCTTACTACCGCTGCCGTGGGTGTTTCGCTGAGCGCCGGCGCCCTCATGCTGGCCGCTCCCGCCCACGCGGACTTCAACACCTACCAGGTCTACAGGTCCTCCATGTCCGAATGTTCCGCCGAGCTGCGGGCCGCCATCCAGTCCTACGGCGCCCCGGTGATCAACGTGACGCCCTGCCACTGGAACACGTACATGGACCAGTACATCGGCAGCTTCGGCTACAACTACTAGAGGCGTCGCCGGACGCACTTACGGAAGGGCCCGACGCCGGGCCCTTCCGTTTTAGCGGTCAGGGCCCTGTGGTGAAGCTCCACGTTATTGGACCGATCAGGGGATTGTCAGCCAAGTCGCGAATACTGACGCCAATCGGGTTGCTGATAGTGACAGTAAACCTGGTGTTGGCCGGCATGACCACGCGAGGATACATGGTGGCCGTTCGCGTTGCGGCGTCGTAGTCAAAGCGGGCTGTGGGGATCATTGCTCCCGTTGTTGAGTTCCGAAGCATGATGGTGTTCCCGACGCCGGTTGCGATGACCGGCTCACTGAACGTCACCGTGACAGGTGCACTTCGGCCCACTCCCGTAGCGTTGCTGGCAGGCGTCTTCGCAATGATTCTCGGGTTGGGACCCGTGGTGAAAGTCCAGATCCTGGTGAGGCCTGGTTGATTTACGTGCGTATAGTCGGTGAGCGGATTACCTGCCCCGTCCCGGATGGCCTGGCCAAAAAGCGTCGCTGTGTACACGGTGTCGGCCCTAAGGCTGCTGGTCGGATTCAGGGTTGCCACCCGGGTGGTGGCGTTGTACGTCACGGCTGCTGGGATGAGCGTCCCGGCGGGATCTTTCAAGGTGAACGTCGTTGCGTTCACGCCCGTGACGGGTTCGCTCATTGTGGCGGTGACGTTCTGTGTCAGTCCCATTCCGGTTTCCAGCAGGGCAGGGCTGGTCGTCGTGACAGTGGGGGCGGGACCTGTGGTGAAGCTCCATTTAGTTGTTGCCAGGACATTGCCTGATGTGTCCCGGATACCGGATGCGGAACCGGTCAGTTCAACGGTGTATTTGGCGTCCGGGGCAAGATCTGCTCCGGGATTAAGCGTCGCTACGCGTGTGGTCTCGTTGTAGCTCACAGCTGCCGGCACGCGGGTCCCGGCCGGGTTGCGAAGCGTGAACGTTGCACCATTGACGCCCCTCACTGCCTCATTGAAACCCACTGTCACGTCAGCAGCCTGGTCCACGCTCGGGGCAATCGGCGCGGGCGTCCGGGTCTCAGCGACCGGCGCGACCTTGTCAGGGGGCCCCGGCACAAAACTCTGCACTCCACAATTCGTGGGCACAATGATGCGGTGCTGCGCAATGGCAAGGTTGCCGCCCATTGCGGGCGCGCACCCAACAGCTGTACCACTTCTGACCAGGCCTGTAACCTCGTCCAATGCTATAAGTTGACCCTCCGTGAACGTGTCCGACCCAGCCAGGATCCACACCAGACCATTCGCGATGACGGGCGCGGATGAAAGTACGTCGTAACCATAGTTCAGGTCCTGCATGCCGAGCCGGTGAGTCCACTGGACGGTTCCGGTTTCCAGATCCACCGCGCTCACCGCCGCGGGCTTATCTTGCTCTGATGAGGTGAAGATTCCGGTGCGCCCGTCAAACGCAATGGAAATTTCGCTGTTAGGGAGCGTCCGCACAAACTTCCCCGTTGCAACATCGAGGACCAAAGTCTTAGTTTCGGAGCGAACGCTGGGGACATAAAGTCGGCCGTTATGGACCGAAATCGGTGACATTCCTTCCCCTGGAGTAAAAGGAGCCAAAGATTTCGCATAACGCCAGAGAAGTTTGCCCGTTGTCACGGAAAAGGCTGACACGGCTTCATGGGCGTTGTGGAGAATCTTTCCACCGTCGATGAGGAGCGAACTGTTGGTCGAAGCGCCCTGATCAAAGACCAGCTTCAGTGACCCCGTTGTCGCGTCCAGGCCGTACAGGCTGCTCATGGCTAGGCCGGAGCCCACAACTACTTGGTCTTTCCCTCCCGATTCGGAACTCCACAGCAGCTTTCCCGTACTAATGTCGTATGCGTCAAGCGTCTCTGGCGATGACGTTTGCATGTTGTCGTGGGCAAAATAGACCTTCGAGCCGACGATTTTCGCCTGCGCCGAGAAATGGAAGGCATGCCGCCACAGCAGCTTCCCACTGACTGTTTCGTATGCGGAAAGCCACGAACATTGGTGCTGTGTGTCCACCACTACTGTTCTGTTTCCGGACACGCTGATGGAGATGGAAGCACTACCTCCCGACGACGGACAGAAGGGTGGTATTGCCTTCCAAGACTTCGTGATTTGGGCCGGAACAGTTTCTGCAAGCTGGGCGTTCCGGTTGCCGGAGTCCGTCCCCTGTCCCATCACTGACGTTCCGCCTGCCGGGTATGGCAGATGCCCGGGCGTGATCGGAGGAACTACCGCCGACGCCGGGCCTGCAGCAAGACCGCCCGACAGCACGACGGCAACAATGGCGCCGATTCCCCAACGTCGCAGTTTCATGCTGACAGCTCCCATCAATTCGCAAAATCTGGCGAAAGGCCAAATCACAGGTTGAGTAGCGTCAGTAAATCACCAGCATCGAAGCATTTTGGCGGTAAATGCTCTAACTGTGGCGAATGGTGAAGACGTGCGGAAATCCACACGACGGTATTGCGCAGAAACGGACGACGACGGCGGGAGCCTCCCGCCGTCGTCGCCCGCTATGTGGGCGTTCGTTCGCCCGCGTGGTTAGTGCCGCGACGTTTCGCCCGCGGAGCTGGTGATCTCCGCATCCCGGGGATCGGCGTCCGCATCCAAGTCGTCCGTGTCCGCCGAGGCGACCGGACCGCCGTCGAACGTCTCCCGGTCCTTCTTGGTGCCGTCGCCGCGGGTCTTGAGCAGGCTCGCGACGGTGGCCACGGTGATGGTGGCGCCGATGAACAGCAGCGAGAACCAGATGGGGATCTCCGGGACCCACAGGAGCGGCTGGCCGTTGTTGATGAAGGTCAGTTCGTTGACGTGCAGAGCGTGGAAGACCAGCTTCACGCCGATGAACGCGAGGATGACGGCCAGGCCCTGGGCCAGGTACACCAGGCGTTCCAGCAGCCCGCCGATCAGGAAGAACAGCTGGCGAAGGCCCATCAGCGCGAAGGCGTTGGCGGTGAAGACGATGTAGGCCTCGTCGGTCAGGCCGTAAATTGCGGGGATGGAGTCCACGGCGAAGATGAGGTCCACAAAGCCGATGGCGATGATGGTCAGCAGCATCGGGGTGACGAAGCGCTTGCCGTCCTTCTTCACGGTGAGCTTGTCCTCGTGGTACTCGTCCGTGACGGGCAGGACGCGGCGGACCAGCTGCATGAACTTGCCGTCGGCCGGGTTGGAGTCGTGGCCGCCGAACGCCTGCTTGTAGGCCAGGAAGAGCAGCAGCGCGCCGAAGATGTAGAAGATCCAGGAGAAGTTCTCGATCAGCCCGGCGCCGATGGCGATGAACCCGCCGCGCAGCACCAGGGCGATGATGATGCCCACCATGAGCACCTTCTGCTGGTACTTCTTGGGGACTGCGAAGCCGGTCATCACAATCAGGAAGACGAACAGGTTGTCGATCGAGAGTGCCTTCTCCGTCAGGTAGCCGGCGAAGTACTCACCGCCGTACGTCCAACCGGATACCTGGCCGATCCCAACGCCGAACACCAGCGCCAGGCCGATGTAGAACGCCGACCAGCGGGCCGATTCGGCGATGCTGGGTTCGTGGGGTTTGCGTACGTGCGCGAAGAATTCGTAAACGAAGAACAGGACGGTCACCGCGAGGGTGATGATCCAGATCAGTGGTGTTACCTGCATGGGGTACTCCAAGGGTAGGCGTTGACATGACGCCAAGGTCTCCTCCGCCCGGACTGGAGCCGGAACCGATGGGCCCGGGATGCTTCGCTGCATCCGTATTGACGGGCCGATCACAGACGGGAGTACTCCCCTTGATGCTTAAATCCTAACCCATGCTTAGTGGTGGTGCTGCACTGTGGACCTGCGGGCGGCGCGATTGACTTGACTTTGCGTGCCATCGTGCTTGGCTGGAAGGGACCGCGACTGGGAGGTAACCCTGATGATCGCCAAACGACCGTACCGTATAGGGCTTCTTGTCCTTTGTGTCCTGGGCATCGCCCTGACACCCCTGGCCGCGCTGGGCCACGTGCCGCCGGAGCTGGGCCTTCTGATGCTGGCAGCCGTTGCGGGTTGGATCATTTACGGCCGGCTAACCCCTCGCCGGGACGAGCGGCAGGCAGCCGGCCAAGCTGACTGACATGGTGTCCGGCGCCTGGCTTCGCCTTGGGCTCATGATGAAACGTACGACGGCGGCCTTCCGGCTTAGTTAGTCGGCAGGCCTTTGGCGTAGGCGGCCTGGCCTACGTGCTGGACGCAGTCCACGATGGTGCTCACCAGCCGGGCTCCCAAGGTTACCGGCGGATCCCACTGGCGGTCGACGATCCGGTCCAGGTCCTCATCGGTGAGTCCACCTACGTAGTCCACCGTCTGCTGGTGCACAGCGGTGTAGTAGGCCAGCAGCTGCTCGGCTGAGGCCTGTACGGCGTCCACCTCTTCGGTGGAGTGCTGGTAGCCCGTGTCTGCGGTTGGCAGCTCCAAGCCGAAGGACCCGGCGAAGTCCTGTGCCGTCCAGACCTGCTCCTGGCCGGCGGCGTCAGCCACCTGGGCGTCCTCAACCCGCGCCAGGTGCCAGAGCAGCCAGGCGATCGAGTTTCCTGTACCGCCCGAACGGTGAGTCAGCTTGTCGCTGTCGAGGCCCTTCAGGGTGGCTTCCACAGCTTCCGGGATCCGGCCAAAGTTCTCGAGGAGGAGTTCGCTGGTGTTCATGGGGTCCGAGTCTACCGGGCACCCCTCGTTACGCTATCGGTTGTGGTTGTTATTCGGGGGGTTTGGGGACCGTGTCTAATAGGTCAACGGGGGTGTTTGTTTGTTAAATGTGGGAGGCCCCAACCAGGTGCTG
>NZ_JARVTC010000018.1:0-135662 GCF_030208875.1 Pseudarthrobacter sp. MEB009 | reverse complement strand
CCGCTCCAGCAGGTCCTCCCCGGACCAATCATCCTCCAACGCAACATCCGCGACCCCGGCCAAAGCCTTCAAGTCCGTCAACGCGCTCAACGCCGCATCGATCACAACGCCCACCGCGTCAGAAGCACCCACCCCACCAGAACCGGAAACAGCAGGCGGATTCGGGTTCCTGCCGTCCGTTTCTTGAGCTTCGTTGCCGTCCATAACCCCAGCATAGGAAGGGGGTACGACAATCGATCCGGCCACGAAAACATCCCCAGAAAGAACCCCGGGAGCAGCCGGACCAGAGTCCCTGCCGTCCGTGCCTGGAACTTCGTCGCCGTCCATAAAACCAGCATATGCAGGGGGTACGACAATTTGGCCGGAGGCAGGAACGGCCCGCGAATCAAGCCTGTCACCAGCGCCAACATCAGCCCCAGGAGCAGCCGGATCCGGGTCCCTGGTGTCCGTGCCTGGCGTCTTTTTGCCGTCCAGAAACCCCAGTATAGGGACGGGGTACAACAACGGAGTCTGACATTAAAAGCAGGCCAGTCCACGCCGGCCACGCCCACTCCGTCGGGTTTCAGGCCCGGACGGCTGGAAATCCCGGAGCCAATGCCCACGGACACGGCGGCTGCACCGTACACCGGCCACATCGGCGCAAGGATCGATTTGCCTCAGCCCATGCTGCCGGAGGACAAATCCGGCTCAGCCCCGCCGGCTGCCCTTCCCGGCGGCAGTGAAACAAAGCAGCGGGACCTCCCGCTCGGCCTTGGTCAAGGACCCGTGCTGGCCCACCACTTCCATGGCGGCGGGCCGGACCCGCCGCAGGTCGTACAGAGCCAGGGCGTCCCGGGCAGCGATCATCACGTCCCCGATCCGGCCTTCGACGGCGGGCCGGGTGGCCCCGAACAGCCCGGCTGCAAGTGCTTCCTCGCGCGTGAAGGCCCAGATCCGGTCGCCGAAGCGCGCCCGCCATGCCGCCAATAGACGTTCACGGACAGCCATATAGTCCGAAGCCGCCCCATCCAGGTACAGGTGCACCATCCGCGGCTCCCCCGCCGTGTGCCGGACGCCCTCAACCAGGCCGGGCTCGGCGGAAAAGTCGAGCCGCTGGCTTTCGGGAACATCCAGCATGCCGTGGTCAGCGGTCAGCAGGATGGTGGTCCCCGCCGGCAGCGACGCGTTGAGCCGCTTTATGGTCGCATCCAGCTCCTCGAGCTGGTGCTCCCACTGCGCCGACTGGCAGCCGTGCCGGTGCCCCGCCTTGTCGAGTTCGTTCAGGTAGTAGTACATCAGCGACGGGCCCGACACTGCCATGGCCTCAGCGGCCGCCGAGGTACGCGCATGCGGCGTGGTGGCCGAGACGAAGCGTCCGCCGCGAAGGGCAGCCCTGGTCATCGGGGAATCGGAAAACTGCGGCAGGCTGACGGTGGTGACGTTTACTGAAGCGGCAGCCCGTTCCAGGACCGTGGGGAACGGCTGCCAGGCGTTCGGGTCCACACCGGGATCCCAGTTACCCAGGAGGTTGACCACCTTGTCCTGGTCCGGGTCGAGCACGTCATAGCCCACCATGCCGTGCTGCCCCGGCGGCAGGCCGGTGCCGAAACTAGCCAGCGCGGCCGCCGTCGTGGACGGAAAAGTGGAGTCGAGCCAGACCGGAACGTTGCCCTGCCCCGCCTGCATAACGGAACGCAGGAACGGGGTGTGCGCGGCCTTCTGCTTGAGTAGGTTGCGGCCCAGCCCGTCCGCCAGGACCACGCAGACGCGGGACGCGGCAGGCAGGTTCAGCGTATTCGTAAAGCCGCCGACGCCGATACTCGCCGCGGCGCTGGTCAGGACCTCGGCGAGGGAACGGCTGCCGTAGGCGGGCGCCGGGGGAACGTCCGGGTTTCCGGCAGCCGGAATGACGTCGGTTTGGGTATCCGGCATCTCAGCGCTGCTGGTGCCCGCGGCTCAGGCGGTTTCCGAAGACGCCGGCGCGGGGCCGGGGCGGCAGTGACTGGATGTGTGCCACCGGCGCCGTGGAACCGGTGTTCACGGCCCGCAGGGCACGGGCAAAGAGTTTGGCGTCCTGGACAGCCTGCAGGCCGTCCGCCTCCGCGCTGATCCGGAGCACAATGTCCTCCTGGGCAATAGTGCCGGTGTAGCCGTGGTCAGCCTCGCATTGCGGATCCCCGCAGCTGGCGGGCCCCATGTCCAAACGCTGGCCGCCGGACCAGGCGATGGAGAGGGTCAGTTCCCGGACCGGATCCGAGGGCTTGTAATCCTGCGGCTGCGCGTACATGTAGCTGAGGACCACGGAGCGGATCTGGGCCACGGGAACGGATTCGGTGGAAATCTGGGCCACGATCTGCTCACCGGCCTCGTCAAGCTGCTGGTCGTCCACGTGGGTGATGACCAGCATGTCGGCCGTCAGGACCAGGACGGTGATGTGGCGCCGGACCTCGGCCCGGTCGAAGTGCGTCTCGAGGTGCACCAGGTGCGCCACGCAGTCCCGCCCGTCCAGGGCATCATCCACCACGTCGGCCACCAGCAGCGGGTAGAAGCCGGCCTTCTGGAGGGCTGCTTCGAGGCTTTGGCCCTCTGGACCGTGGCTGTGTGAGCTGTGATGGCGGACTGCCTGGTTTTCGTTGCCGGGCGTTTCAGGCGCCGAAGCGGGAGGCTGGAAGCTCATTGGTCCATTTTCACAGATCGGCCGGTCACTTGCTAACCGCCTCAGCCCAGCATGGCCCGCCGGGCGCTGTCCGTGCGGCGTGCGGCGTTGCCGATCCGGACGTCGGCAGCCAGGATGGTGGCCCCCGCAGTTCCGCACAGCACCGGGTTGAACTCCACCAGGGCAACGCCGGGATGGTTGTCCTTCAGCCAGGCCAGCCGGGCCGCCAGATCCTCCAAAGCCGCAACGTCCACCGCCGGCAGTCCCTGGTAACCGAACAGCTTCCGGGCCGCCCTTGGCGCACGGATGAACTCTGTTACGTCCGCCGCGGAAAGCGGCGGGACCCGATGCGCCCAGTCGTCGAGCAGGTTCACCGCGTCTCCGGCCAGCCCAAAGGAAATAACCGGCCCCAGCAGCGGGTCCTCAATGGCCCGGAAGGTGCAGGCCTGGCCCACCGGCGCCATGCTCTGGACTTCCAGGGCAGGATCGCCATAGGCGGAAAGAGCCCTGCGCATCTGCACCAGGTTTTGCCGCAGCGACTCCGCGTCCTCAATCCCCAGCCGCACCCCGCCCAGGTCAAGCCGTTGGCGCAGCGAGGGTTCGGTGGTTTTCAGTGCCACCGGCCAGCCGAGGGCATCTGCCGCTTCGATGGCTTCGGCCGCCGAATCAAAACCGAAGGACGGCAGGACCGTGATCCCGTAATGCCCCAGCAGCGATGCAGCTGCGGCAGGGTCCAGCGTCTTGAGCTGCTCCCCCGGAACATCCCGGAGCAGGACCTCCAGTTCAGCGGCTGCCCGGCGGGGATCGCAGCCCTCGGGTTCAACAAAGTGCCCGTGGTCCTTGGACACCCACTCCGAATACCGGGCCACGGCCGCGAGCGCGGCCACAGCGGCGCCTGGATTGGAGAAACACGGGACGGCCAGCCCGTCAGCCCCCACCATGCCCTCCACCTGGACGGAGGCGTCCAGGATTCCGGTGAAGGCAGCCACCACGGGTTTACCGGCTGCGGCTGAGCACTCACCCAGGACCCCGGCGATGGCGTCCACCGTCAGCCCGCGGGCAGGCAGGAGCGCGGCAACAACGCCGTGGACCCCGTCGGAAGCGAGAGCAGCCAACAACGCAGCCCGGAGCGCGGGCAGCGCAACCGACTGGCCTGCGTCGAGGTCCACGTCCGTTACCAGCGCGGCCACGTCCAGCCCGTGGGCTTCGGCACTGTCTGCAACCACCTTGCCCAGCGCCATGGAGTTGCTGAAGATGGCCAGTCCCGGACCGGCGGGCATCGGCTGCCCTGACACCACCTGCGCCACGTCCACAAGTTCCTCGATGGTCTCCACCCGGATCACCCCGGACTGACGGAGCATGGCATCGAGCGCACCGGCGGGCGCCTGGGTGGTGCGGACGGTGTGCCCGGGCGGCAGCCTGAGCCCCATGGCGTCCGACTTGGCCACGATGACGGGTTTATTGCGCGCCAG
Organism: Pseudarthrobacter sp. MEB009; assembly: GCF_030208875.1. NCBI lineage: Bacteria > Bacillati > Actinomycetota > Actinomycetes > Micrococcales > Micrococcaceae > Pseudarthrobacter > Pseudarthrobacter sp. MEB009. Next base: position 131,555 of record NZ_JARVTC010000018.1, on the reverse strand, counting down.
CCGCCGGGCGATGCGCGAGAATTTGCGCGGGTTGCCGATCGACTCCAGGTACAGGCCCACGGCGGAGGTGTCGGCGTCGTCCTCCCAGTACTGCATCATGTCGTTACCGGAGACGTCCGCCCTGTTCCCGGCGGAAAGGAAGGTGGACAGGCCCAGCCGGCGCCGGCTGGACGCGGCGTAGAGGCCGACGCCGATCGCCGCGGACTGGCTGAACAGTCCCAGGCCGCCGCGGAGCGCCAGGGCCGGGGCCATGGAGGCGTTCAACGAGACCGTGGGGTGCGTGTTCACAATGCCCAGCGACGCCGGACCGATCACCCGCATGCCGCTGGCCCGTGCCTGGCGCACCAGGTTCCGTTGCCGCAGGAGGCCGCGTTCGCCGTCGTCCGCGAATCCTGCCGACGCGACCACCAGGCCCTTCACCCCGGCCGCGGCGCACTCCGCAACCACCGCTGGCACTTCCTCGTACGGGACGGCGATCACCGCCAGCTGCACCGGTCCGGGAATTTCGGACAGCTTCCCGAAAGACAGCATGCCGGCCAGTTCCAGGGCTTCCGGGTTGATGGCGTAGACCGGCCCCGCAAACCCGCCTTCAACGATGTGCTCGAGGAGCTGGTAGCCCACCGTTCCCCATTTGCGGCTGGCCCCGATCACGGCAATGGACGACGGCGTCAGCAGGTCCTGCACGCTCCTGGCCTCAGCGCGGTGCTCGCGTGCCTCCATAACGCCCCGGGACCGTTCCGTGGGGTCGATGTCGAACCCGAGGCTGACGACGCCGTCGTCGAAATGCCGTTTGACGTCGTACCCGGCGTCGGAGAACACCATCAGCATCTTCCGGTTCTCCGGCAGGACTTCCGCGCTGAAGCGCCTGATTCCGTTCTCGTTGGCCGCAGCCGCCAGGTGTTCGAGCAGGATGGAACCGATTCCCCGGCCCTGGTGCGCATCGGAGATATTGAACGCCACCTCCGCATCGGAAGGATCATCCAGCCGGTCGTAGCGGCCGATCCCGACGATTTCGTTGCTGATGGTGATGACAAAAGCCACCCGGTCCCGGTAATCCACTTCGGTGAAGCGTTTGAGTTCCTTGCTGGACAGCCTGGCCTTGAACGCGAAGAACCGCATGTAAATTGAGTCGCGGGACTGGCCGGTGTGGAAGGTCTGGACGGCGTCGGCGTCGGACGGGTGGATGGGCCGCAGGTGCGCCGTCCCGCCGTCCCGCAGGACGACATCGGCTTCCCAATGTTCCGGATATTCGCCGTCCCCGGGCTGATCCACCATAGGCTTAGCCTAGCCAAAATCTTCCGCAGCACACCCGATTGCCGCAAGTAACCCCAAAGGATGCACCAACCCCATGGCCCGCCGCCAAAGTTCCACCCCTGCAGTGGAGGACAACTCCCCCTATACGGAAAACATCGTTGACATCGATGTCACCTCCGAAATGGAGGGATCGTTCCTCGAGTACGCCTACTCGGTGATCTACTCGCGGGCCCTCCCGGATGCCCGGGACGGGCTCAAGCCGGTGCAGCGGCGCATCCTCTACATGATGAGCGACATGGGCCTGCGCCCGGACCGCGGCCACGTCAAGAGCGCCCGCGTGGTGGGCGAGGTGATGGGCAAGCTGCACCCGCACGGCGACACTGCCATCTACGACGCCATGGTCCGGATGGCGCAGGACTTCTCGCTCCGGCTGCCGCTGATTGACGGGCACGGCAACTTCGGCTCGCTCGACGACGGCCCGGCAGCTCCGCGGTACACCGAGGCGAGGCTCGCGGCGGCGGCCCTCACCCTCACCAACCACCTCGACGAAGACGTGGTGGACTTTGTCCCCAACTACGACAACCAGCTCACCCAGCCGGAAGTGCTCCCCGCGGCGTTCCCCAACCTCCTGGTCAACGGGGCCACCGGCATCGCCGTGGGCATGGCCACCAACATGGCCCCGCACAACCTGGTGGAGGTCATCGCCGCCGCCAGGCACCTGATCGCGAACCCGGACGCCACGCTTGATGAAATCATGCGGTTTGTGCCCGGCCCGGACCTGCCCAGCGGCGGCCGGATCGTGGGCCTGGACGGCATCCGTGACGCCTACGCCACCGGCCGCGGCTCCTTCAAGACCCGGGCCAAAGTGGAAGTGGAGCAGCTTTCCGCCCGCCGCACCGGCCTGGTGGTCACGGAGCTGCCCTACATGGTGGGCCCGGAAAAAGTAATCGAAAAGATCAAGGACGCCGTCAACGGCAAAAAGCTGACGGGCATCAGCGACATCGTTGACCTGACGGACCGCAAGCACGGCCTGCGCCTGGTCATCGAGCTGAAGAACGGCTTCAACCCCAGCGCCGTCCTGCAGCAGCTGTACCGGTACTCGCCGATGGAGGACTCCTTCGGCATCAACAACGTCACCCTGGTGGACGGCCAGCCGCAGACGCTGGGCCTGGTCCCGCTGCTCACTGTCTACGTGAACCACCGGATCGACGTGGTACGCCGCCGGACGGTGTTCCGGCTGGGCAAAAAGAAGGACCGCCTGCACCTGGTGGAGGGCCTCCTCATCGCCATTGTGGATATTGACGAGGTCATCCAGATCATCCGCTCCTCGGATGAGGCCGCGGCCGCCCGGACCCGGCTGATGTCCATCTACGACCTTTCCGAGATCCAGGCCAACTACATCCTGGAACTGCGCCTGCGCCAGCTCACCAAGTACTCCCGCATCGAGCTGGAAAAGGAACAGGACGAGCTGCGCCGCGAAATCGCCGAACTCGAAGCCATCCTCGCCTCCGAGGAGCGGCTCCGGACCCTGGTTTCCGATGAGCTGGCAGAGATCGCCGAGCAGCACGGAACGCCCCGCCGCACGGTGCTGCTCGAATCCGAGGCCGTGTCCCCCACCGTCGCCAAGGAACTGGCCGCCGTCGCCGGCAAGGGCAAGGCCGCTCCCTTGGCCCTCGAAATCGCGGACGATCCCTGCTGGGCCATCCTCACCGCGTCCGGCCAGATCGCCCGGACCAGCAACCAGGAACCCCTGGCCGAGGCCGGTCCCCGCGCCAAGCACGACGTGTTCGCCTCCGTGGTGAAGACCTCGGCCCGCGGCGAAATCGCCGCCATCACCTCCCAGGGCCGCATGCTGCGCCTCCAGGTGATGGACATGCCGGTGCTGCCGCCGATGTCCGGCCTGCCCAACCTGGCCGGCGGTGTGCCCGCCAAGGACTTCATCACGCTCCTGAAGGGTGAGGCGCTGGTGGCTTTCGCGCCCCTGGACGAGGTGCTGGCCATCGGCACGGTCCAGGGTGTGGTCAAGCGCGTCCAGCCGGACTACCCGCTGAACCGGGAGGACTGGGAAATCATCGCGCTCAAGGACAAGGACACCGTGGTGGGCGTGGCGCCTGCCGGAACGGACGACGTCGACCTGGTCTTCCTGACGCAGCAGGCCCAGTTGCTGCGGTTCGCCTCAGCCGTGGTCCGGCCGCAGGGCCGCACCGCCGGCGGCATGGCGGGCATCAAACTGGCCGCCGGCGACAAGGTGCTGTTCTTCGGTGCGGTACAGCCCGGCGATGCGGCTGCCGTGGTGGTGACGATCGCGGGCACCACCGGCGCGCTGCCCGGCACAGCGCCGGGCAGCGCCAAGGTCACGGCGTTTGCCGAATACCCGGCGAAGGGCCGCGCCACCGCGGGTGTGCGGGCACACCGGTTCCTGAAGGGTGAGGACACCATGCTGATGGCGTGGGCGGGCCACGGTCCGGCCAAGGCGTCGTCCCTGGCCGGCGTGGCCCGGTCGCTGCCGCAGGAACACGGCCGGCGGGACGGCTCCGGCATCCCGCTGTCCCAGGCCGTGGACGCGATCGGACCTGCCATGGCGTGGGAAGCTCCGGGGGCCGAAACGGAAGCCGGCGCGGACGGCTGATGTGCTGCGGCTGTTGTGGCCCTGGAGCGCGGGAGTCCGGTGGCCACTGCCCAACCGGTTCAGGCCCCGCGCGTCCAGTTGTAGGGCGTGGTGGTGGAGACCTTGAGCAGCCCGTAGCGTTCCAGGATGGGACGTGAGTACCCGGTTGAATCGCTGTGGATCATGGTCTTGCCCAGCCGCAGGGCGGCCCGGGCCCGTTCCGCCGTCAGCGCCCGGTAGATACCCTGGCCACGCCAGGCTTCAAGGGTGGCCCCGCCCCAGATTCCGGCGAAGTCCGTCCCCGTCACAGGCTCCAGGCGGCCGGCGCTGACAAAGCTGCCCCGGTGTTCGGCTGCCCACAGTTCCGTCCCGTCGCGGCGTTCCAGCCTGCGCAGCAGGTCCTCTGCCCGCACGGCGGAGACTTCACCGCCGAAGGCGATGTCCTGCATGGCGCTGACGGCCCGGACCTCTGCCGGCGCCGTGATCCGGCGCAGCTGGACGCCGGGCGGCAGGGGAAGCTCGTCCACCAGGTCCGTGGCGGCGCCAATCATGATGGCTTCGGGATCGTCCGGCACAAACCCCCGCTCCAGCAGGGCAGTGTGCAGGCCAGGGGCCACGTCGTGGCCGCGGGTCTTCCATTCCACCGCGTCCACGCGGGAATCCGCACGGAAATGGGCCAAGGCCAGGTCCACCCATTCGGCGATGCGGGCTGCCCTTGCCCCGCCTAAGTCGGCGTACGTGACAAACCCGCGGCCGCCGTCGAACGTTGCCAACCGGAGCGGACCCAGCGGCGTGACGGACAGGGCGCCGGCCACTTCCGCGTCCGTGCGCAATTGCGAATCATAGGCCGCCGGGAAGGCCGCGGCGGTTGAAGCGTGCGACGCGGCCATCACTGCAGCCTCCGGCCGGACACCAGCAGCCAGCTTCCCATGTACATTCCCATCATCCCCCGGATCTGCGTCCCGGCAGCCAGCGCTGTTATACCGCCCAGCCAGCCGAAAACCCCAGCCTACCCGGGCTGTCCCCGCCGTGCCCGGACCGGTTCCGGGCGTTCCGTGACGCGTTGGTGGACACGGGCGGCAGCAGGGCGACTCTCCGCTTAGACTGCTCCCATGCCTATCGTTCCTGATGAGAAGGACTGGACCTGGGTCCTGTCCCGGCCATGTCCCGAGTGCACCTTCGATTTCGCATCCACCACCCCCGCCACTGTCCCGGGAAGCATCGAAAGCATGCTGCCCCGCTGGCGGGCGGTCCTCCGCCGTCCGGACGCCACCGAACGCCCCAACGAAACGACCTGGTCCGCCCTGGAGTACGCCTGCCACGTCCGCGACGTCTTTTCCGTCTTTGAGCAACGGCTGGGCCTGATGATGGGCTCCGATGACCCCCAATTCGCCAACTGGGACCAGGACCAGAGCGCCATTGACAGCGATTACGCCAGCGCAGACCCGGCGGTGGTCAGCGCCGAACTCACCGCTGAAGGCCGGCAGGTGGCGGATGCCTTCGCCGCCGTCCGCGAAGCCGACTGGGACCGCACCGGCACCCGCAGCAACGGCTCCAAGTTCACGGTGCTGACCCTGTCGCAGTACTTCCTGCACGACGTGGTCCACCACCTTCACGACGTGGACGGCTAGCCCAGCGGCTTAATCCGCCCAGCGCCTGCCGGCACCAGCGCCGCCTCGTCACGTTGCCGGGATAGCTCCAGCCGGGCATCGTCCGGGGAAATGTCGGCGGGGTCGTGCGTCACCAGCACCACCGTGCGCCCGGCCAGTCCCGCCCGGAGGTCTGCCAGCATGGCAGCGCCCGATTCGGCGTCCAGGTGCGCGGTGGGTTCGTCCAGCAGGATGACCTCAGCCCCGGTCATCAGCGTCCTGGCCACGGCCAGCCGCTGGCGTTCGCCACCGCTGAGGAAGGCTCCCCCGGGCCCGATCCGGGTGTCCAGCCCGGCAGGAAGCCGTTCCAGGAGCCGGGCGAGGCCAACCGAGTGGATCACGGCCTCCAGGTCCTGGTCGACGGCCCGGTCCCGTTGTTCCGGAGCCTGCGAGCCGGTGCGGCCCAGGAGCAGGTTGCCGCGGATGGTGGAGTCGAACAGGTGGGCCTCCTGCGGGCACCAGGCCACCCGGCCGGTGACCCGGACATTGCCTGCCGCTGCGGGCAGGAAGCCGAGCAGGACGGACAGCAGGGTGGACTTCCCCGAGCCCGACGGTCCTGTCACGGCCAGCCAGCGGCCGGGATCTGCGGTGGCGGTGACGCCGGCAAAAACCGGGGCGCCGCCGGGCCACGCTGCTGCCAGGTTGGCCAGCTCCACTCCGGGGACACCACCCTCGCGGGCAGGGACTCTGAGGAGGCCGTCCGCATCGTCGGGGGCACTGCCCGGCGCCCCGGCAGCCAGCGCACCGGACTCCCCCACGCGCCGCAGCACGGAACGCAGGGCCGGGTACTGGCGGACCGCCGTCGTCATGGCCGCATACGGTTCCACCAGCGCCAGCAGGAGCAGGATCACGACGGCGGCAACTTCCGGCGCGAGGCTTCCCGCCAGGACCGCCGGCGCCGCCAGCCACGCGGTGGCAAGCGCGGCGGCGCAGCAGCCGGCCGTGGTGATGGCGTTGCCCAGGCCCTCCGCCCAAGCCGAGCGCTGGGCGGCCGCTGTGGCATCCCGGTCCTGCCCGCGCAGCGCGGCCAGGACGCGGGGTGCCACGCCATTGGCGTGCAGTTCCGCCCGGGCATCCAATGCCGCCGAAATACGGCGCAGTACCCCGGAGCGCAGGAGTTGCTCGGTGGTGGCGGATTTCCGGTCACCCCACAGCGCGACCGCCGGCGCCAGCACCAGGCCGACCACAGCCACCGCCGCAACCGCCGGCAGCGCGGCAGGGACCGTCAGGCCGGTGGTAACCAGCGCCAGCACGCACACCGCAACTGCTGTGACTGGAGGCAGGACCACGCGGGGCAGGAGGTCCCGGATGGTGTCGACGTCGTCAATCACCGTGCCCAGGACGTTCCCGCCCTGCAGCAGGCGCCGCAGGGACAGGGCACGGCGGCTCAGTGATTCCCAGAGCCGGCCGCGCAGGCGGGTGAGTGCGGCAAAGACGGCGTCGTGAAGCAGCAGCCGCTCCCAGTACCTGAGCACCGCCCGGCCGATCCCAAAGAACCGCACACCCACGATGGCCGTGAGCAGATAAAGGATGGGGGGCTGTTCGCTGGCCCGGATGATCAGCCAGCCGGACAGACCGGAGAGGGCCACGGCGAAGACGGCCGCCAGGGTGCCCACCACTGCTGCGGCGGCGGATTTTCCCTGCACCGGGCGGAGCAGGCCTGCCAGGAGCCGGGACGCGCCCTGCGATTCTGGATCGTGTGTGGCTGACGACGCCGGTGGAGCATTAGGTGAATCGGCCGTGGACCCTGCAGCAGATGTCCCGGACTGTGCCGCGGCAGGCAGGGCGGTGGCGGTGTGGTTCCGGGCAGCGGGCAGTCCTACTGCCGCGCCGCCCGCCCTGCCGGCAGCAATCATGCCCGCAGCAGTCACGCCTGCGCCGGCCGCGCTGGTAACTCCCCTGGGCCCGACCGGCACCAGCTGGTCGGCGAGCGCCCTGGTGCGTTCTTCGTGGGCAACCAGGATCACTGTGACGCGGCCGCGGAGCCCTGCGATGGCGTCCTCGACCGCAAGGGCAGAGGTTTCGTCGAGGTGCGCGGTGGGTTCGTCCAGGAGGAACAAGGTGGCGCCGGCCTCGATGCGGGCCAGCCCGCGGGCCAGGGCCACCCGGCGGAGTTCGCCCGGGCTCAGCTCGGCCGGGTGCCTATCGGCCAGGTGGCCTGCGGCGGCCCGGTCCAGGCAGTCCCGGGCTATCCGGACCATGGGCGCCGTTTCCCGGCCGGTCTGCGCCTGGTGGGCCTGGTCGGGCCCTGCCTGATCTGGGCCCGCCTGGGCGTCGGCCCCGAGGTAGAGCAGCACCTCGTCGAGGACGGTCTCTGCCACCATCACGGGGTGCTGCGGCACCCAGGCCACCGCACTGCGGTCCAGGCCGGTGAGGCTGCCGGTGATGGTGGTTCCGGCACCGGCTCCCACCGTTCCTGCCAGGACACCAAGCACGGTGCTCTTTCCGGTACCGCTGGCGCCGTCCAGGGCCGTGATCCGGCCTTGCGGGACTGCGAACGTCAGGGGCCCCACCGCGGGCCGGTTCCGGCCGCTGTACGTGACGGCCAGCGCGTCAACGATCAGTGCAGGGGTCCGTGCAGGGGTCCGTGCAGCTGCCGCCAGCGCGTCAGCGGTGCGCCCCCCAGCGGAGGCGGCGTCGCCGTTGAGGCTTGTGCCAGGCTGACCGGCGGGTGCGGGCGTCGGGGCCAGCGGCGCGGGCTCGGGGGCGTCCATGACTTTGGTTGTTTCCGCCAGTGCCACGCGGCCGTCGTCGCTGGCGTGGTGGGCGGTGCCCAGTTCCCGCAGGGGAAGGTAGCAGTCCGGGGCCAGGATCAGGGCCAGGAGGCCTGCTTCCAGCGGCATGCCACCATGGACCAGCCGGACACCGATAAAGACTGCCACCACGGCCACCGAAATGGTGGCGATCAGTTCCAGGGCCAGCGCCGACAGGAACGCGGTGCGCAAGGTCCCCATGGTTTTGAAACGGTACTCCTCCGAAATGTCCTCGAGGGCCTGGCGCTGGGCTGTGGCGCGGCCCAGCCCCACCAGTACCGGCAGCCCCTTGGCCAGTTCCAGCATGTGTGCGGACAGCCGCGTCAGGGACGACTGCGCCTCCCGGACGTTCTCCTCGGTGTACCGGCCAATCAGGACCATAAAGAGCGGCACCAGCGGCACAGTCAGGACAATCACCACGGCGCTGACCCAGTCCGCGAAGAGGATGCGGGCACCCAGCAGCAGCGGAAGGGCGGCGCAGTTCACCAGGGCCGGCAGGAACTGCGTGTAGTAGCTGTCCAGGGCGTCCAGGCCCCGGGTGGCCAGCACGGCGAGGCCGCCGTCCGCCGGTCCGCTGCTGCGCGTACCGTTGCGGAGTGCATGCGCCAGGAGCCCGGCCCGGAGTTCCTCCTTGATGCCCAGTGCGGCCCGTCGGGCAGCCACCGCCTGTGCCCAGACTGTCAGGGAGCGGAGGACCACCCCGGCCAGGCCGGGCAGCAGTTGGCTGGCCCAGTCCGGGTTTCCAATCGCAAGGCCGGCAAGCATGGATGCCACCGCCTGGCCCATGAAGACCAGTGCGAGGGCTTTCAGGGCAGCAAGGACGCCCAGGACGTAAATGGCGCTGCGGGTGGCGGGACCCGACGGGAAACTGGGCCGCATCTCAGCCCTTGGTGGTGAAGGCACGGGCAGCGATTGCCGGCAGGAAGCTATGGGCTGTAGGGATGTGGTCGGCACTCACCCGGCGGCGGAACACCCAGTAGGTCCAGGCCTGGTAGGCGATCACCAAGGGCAGTCCCACGGCGGCCACAATACTCATCAGGCCCAGGGTGTAGTCCGAGGAGGACGCGTTGGAAATGGTCAGGTCGAAGGCGCTGTCCAGGGTGGACGGCAGCACCACGGGGAACACGGCACCGAAAATGGATGTGGTGCCCAGGACCAGGAACAGCCCCATGGCAGCAAACGACTTGCCTTCGGCGCCGCGCCGGGCAAACAGCCAGGCGGCGCAGGCGGCGGCAACTGCCAGCAGCACGGCGGCCCAGGTCCAGGCCTTGCCGTCCAGGACCTGGACGCTCACGGCCCAGGCGGCGATGGGCAGCAGCAGGACCGGGAGCAGCCGGACGAACCACTGCCGCGCGCGGTGCCGGATGTCGCCGTCGGTCTTCAGGGCAAGGAAGGCAAGGGCGTGCAGCAGGGCGAACCCCACTACGGCCAGGCCGCCCAGAATGGCGTAGCCGCTGAACCAGGCCATCGGCCCGCCCACCCGGTCGCCGTTGGCATTCAGCGGGAGCCCCGTGGTGGTCAGTGCCAGGGCTGCCCCCACTCCGAAGGCGGCGAAGAACGAGCCCAGTGCGATGGCCCAGTCCCAGCGCCACCGCCAGGAGTCCGTGTCCACCTTGCCCCGGTACTCGAAGGCCACGGCCCGGAAGATGAGTGCCAGCAGCACCACCAGCAGGGGCAGGTACAGGGCGGAAAACAGGGAGGCGTACCAGAGCGGGAACGCCGCGAACGTGGCACCGGCGGCGGTCAGCAGCCACACCTCGTTACCGTCCCAGACAGGGCCAACAGTGTTCAGTAGCACACGGCGTTCGGTGTTGTTGCGGGCGAACAGCTTCATCAGCATGCCAACCCCGAGGTCGAAGCCTTCGAGGAAGAGGTAGCCGGTCCAGAGGACGGCGATGGCGATGAACCAGATGGTGGGGAGCAGTTCCATGTGTTCTTTCCCGTTCCTAGTAGGCGAAGGCCAGGACGTCGTGGTCGGGTTTGCTGCCCGGGCCGCCGGCGCCGGAGGTGCCGTCCGCGTCGTCGTCCGACGGCGTGTGGCCCAGTTCCGGCATCGCGGAGACCACCCCGCCGCGGATGTACTTCACCAGCAGCTTCACTTCCACCACAAGCAGGACGGCGTAGACGGCGCTCAGGGCGATCAGGGATGCCAGCAGTTCCCCGGCGGAAACCCCTGGTGAGACGGCGGCGGCGGTAAACATAAACACCTGGTCGATGCCGTTGGGGTCCGGGTTGGGTGCCACCACGAAGGGCTGGCGGCCCATTTCGGTGAAGATCCAGCCGGCGGCGTTGGCGCCGAACGGGGCGAGGATGCCGAAGACGGCAAGCCGCATCAGCCATTTTGATTCGGGAACGGTGCCCTTGCGGGTGATCCAGAGGGCGGCAAACGCTGCCATGGCGGCCAGGCTGCCGAAGCCGATCATCATCCGGAAGCCCCAGTAGGTGACCTCCATGACGGGAAGGTAGTCGATTTCCTGGCCGGCGCGCTCGCCGTAGATGGGGTTGTCCGGAAGGTTGGTGCCGTACTTGGCCTGGTATTCCGGGAGCAGGGTGTTGACGCCCTTGACCTCGGTGGTGAAGTCGCCCTTGGCCAGGAAGGACAGGATGCCGGGGACCTCGATGACGGCCACGATGTCCTCGCAGTTCTGGGCGCCAAGGTTACCGATGCTCAGGACCGAGAACCCGGTGCCGTCGTGGCAGGCGGCCTCAGCGGCTGCCATCTTCATGGGCTGCTGTTCGAACATCAGCTTGCCCTGCAGGTCGCCCGTGATCGCGGTGCCGGCGAACGAGATCATGGCCACCACCGCACCGATGCGCAGGCTGCGGATCCACACGGCGTGGTCGGCACGGTCCCGGCCCGGAATGCTGGGAGCTTCGCCGGGAATGACTTTGCCGTCAGCCCCGATGGTGTCGATGCCGTCGCGGCGCCGGCGCCACAGGTGGTACCAGGCGATCCCTAGCAGGAAGCCGCCGGCCACGGCCAGGGCACCAAAAATGGTGTGGGGTACGGCAACCATGGCGGTGTTGTTGGTGAACACGGCCCAGGCATCGGTCATCACCGGCCGGCCATCCACCATTTCCACGCCCACGGGGTGCTGCATCCAGCTGTTGGCCACAATGATGAAGTAGGCGGAGAACACCGAGCCCACCACAGCAATCCACAGGCAGGCGAGGTGCACTGCCGGCTTAAGCTGCTTCCAGCCGAAGATCCAGAGGCCCAGGAACGTTGATTCGACGAAGAAGGCGAGGAGGGCTTCGAGGGCCAGCGGGGCGCCGAAGACGTCCCCCACAAAGCGGCTGTATTCGCTCCAGGCCATCCCGAACTGAAATTCCTGGACGATGCCGGTGGCCACTCCCATGATGAAGTTGATCAGGAAGAGCTTTCCCCAGAACTTGGTCATCCGGAGGTACTCGGGCTTTCCGGTCCGGTGCCAGGCGGTCTGGATGACGGCCACCACCAGGCCCAGGCCGATGGTCAGCGGCACCATCATGAAGTGGTAGACGGTGGTGATACCAAATTGCCAGCGTGCGATTTCCAAGGCGTCCAAGGCAGTCCCTAAGGTCAGGAGCGAGTTTTCTACGTCTCGTAGAACTCTTACTTCTACAGAGTGTAGAACAATGCCGGAGGTGCTGTAAAACGATCCGTCCCCCTAAGGATGGCCCGCCACCCCGCGGCGCGCCACATGTTCTACTCCACGTAGAAAATACTGGCGATTCGGGGTAAATTTGGAGCAGCAACAAAATCGGCAACACAGTCACCGTCCGCACGAAGCGGACAGTGCGGGGAAACTAAAGGAATAAAGAGCGATGGCAAGTCTTGGTGAACTTGAACGGGCAGTGATGGACCTGCTCTGGGCGGGCCAGGAAGCAGCCACTGCCAATACCCTCCGGGACCGGCTGGCACGTATGTCCGCCGCGCAGGTGGGACCCGGCCACGAGGCCAAGGAACTCGCCGTTACCACGGTGTTGACCGTCCTGTCCCGGCTGGAGAAAAAGGGCCTGGTGGAACGCGAACGCGGCACCCGCCCGCACCGCTACCAGGCCGTATCCAGCCGTGCGGACCACACCGCCGAACTGATGCACGAAGTCCTCGGCTCGGCCCCGGACCGAGAGGCAGTCCTGGCCCGTTTCATCGGTTCCGTCACCGAAGGCGAAGCCGAAACGCTGCGCAAGCTGCTCGGCCACCTCTAACAGACCATGTTCTGGGCCTCGTACCTGCTGGCTGTCCTGGCGCTGGTGCTGGCCTGGCCCGTGCCCATCCTGCTGTCGCGGGCGCACTGGCCTGCGCGTTCGCCGTTCACGGCCATGCTCCTGTGGCAGGCGATCGCACTGGCAGGTGGCCTTTCGATGATCGGTGCCATGCTGGTGTACGGGCTCGAGCCCATCGGCGAGAACCTGATTGCGGGCATCCGGGCGCTGGCCGGGATGGTCCTCTACAACGCCCCCACCACAGCCTTGGGCTTCTGGCATATCTTCGCGCTTTCCGCGGCTGCCCTGCTCAGCGCCCACCTGGTCTTTACCCTGCTCCTGACGTACTACCGGATCCAGCGCCAGCGGCGGCGGCACCGGGAACTGCTGGCCCTGCTGGCCTCACCGTCCGGGCAGGACGCCGCAACCCTGGTCATCAGCCACGACTCACCGGTGGCCTACTGCCTGCCCGGCGGGGCGCGCTCCGTGACCGTCCTCTCAGACGGCCTGATGGCAGCCCTGGAACCGGCCGAGCTCCGCGCCGTACTCAGCCACGAGAACGCGCACCTCAGCCAGCGGCACCACCTCCTGCTGTGGGCTTTCGCGGCCTGGCGCCAAGCACTGCCGTGGCTTCCCACCACCCGGCTGGCCCAGGAGGCGGTGAACTCGCTGATCGAGATGCTGGCCGACGACGTGGCCCTGAGATCCGAAAGCAAGGCCACGCTGATCAAGGCCATCGCCATCGTGGCCAGCGGGTCAGCCAAGGCGCCCGGCGCCTCCGATGTGCAGCCGGGCAACCCGGGACTGGCGCTTGGCGGGGCTGATCCGGCGGGCGGCTCGGACTCCGCCCGCACCACCGCGTCCCGGGTCAGCCGCCTGCTGTCACCGCAGCCGCAGCTGCCCGGCCCTGTCCGCGCCGTGGTGCTGGCCGGCTGCGTTTTGCTGCTCGCCTTGCCCACGGCCCTACTGGTGGTGCCCGGCCTGCTGGGCTGACCGGCGTCGAGAGTACGGCCTCGACTGGACGGCCTCGACTGGACGGCGGGAGACGCTCCTGCCGCGCTTCGACGCGCTTCAGGCGTCGATGCGTTCCCGGTCCAGGCTGGCCGCACCGGCGATGATGAAGTCCTTGCGTGGCGACACGTCCGAGCCCATCAGCAGGTCGAAGATCTCCTCGGCCTGCTGGGCGTTCTCGATCCCCACCTTGCGGAGGGTGCGGTGCCGCGGGTCCATGGTGGTCTCCGCCAACTGCTCGGCATCCATCTCCCCCAGGCCCTTGTACCGCTGGATGGGCTCCTTGTAGCGCTTGCCTTCCTTGGCCAGCCGGGCCAGCAGGACGTGCAGTTCCGCCTCGGAGTAGGTGTAGATCATCTCGTTGGCTTTCTGCCCGGCGTTGATGACCTCGACCCGGTGCAGCGGCGGCACGGCGGCGAAGACCCGGCCGTCCAGGATCATGGGGCGCATGTACCGGAAGAACAGGGTGAGCAGGAGCGTGCGGATGTGCGCACCGTCGACGTCGGCGTCGGTCATCAGGATGACTTTGCCGTAGCGGGCAGCTGTGATGTCGAAGCTGCGGCCGGACCCGGCGCCCACCACCTGGATCAGGGCTGCGCACTCGGCGTTGGAGAGCATGTCGCCCACGGAAGCCTTCTGGACGTTCAGGATTTTGCCGCGGATGGGCAGCAGCGCCTGGAAGTCGGAGGACCTCGCCAGTTTGGCGGTGCCCAGGGCCGAGTCGCCTTCCACAATGAACAGTTCGGAGCGTTCGACGTCGTCCGTCCTGCAGTCGGCAAGCTTGGTGGGCATCGAGGAAGTTTCCAGGGCGTTCTTGCGCCGCTGGGTTTCCTTGTGCACGCGCGCGGAAATCCGCGACTTCATTTCGCTGACGATCTTCTCCAGCAGCAGCGCCGACTGGGCTTTGTCGTTGCGGTTGGCTGAGGTCAGTTTCGCGGCAATCTCCCGTTCCACCACGCGGGCCACGATGGCGCGGACAGCAGAGGTGCCCAGGATTTCCTTGGTCTGGCCTTCAAACTGCGGCTCGGCCAGCCTGACGGTGAGGACAGCCGTGAGGCCGGCGAAGATGTCGTCCTTTTCGATCTTGTCGTTGCCCGCCTTGAGCTTTCGGGCGTTGGTTTCCACCGCTTTGCGGAAGGTCTTAACAAGCGCCTGCTCGAAACCGGACTGGTGGGTTCCGCCCTTGGGCGTGGAAATGATGTTGACGAAGCTGCGCACCGTGCTGTCGTAGCCGATCCCCCAGCGGAGGGCCACGTCCACTTCGCAGTCGCGTTCCACTTCGGCGAGCTGGCTGTGGCCGCGCTCGTCCAGGACCGGAACGGTTTCCTTGAACTTGCCGGAGCCGTGCAGCCGCCACACGTCAGTCACCGCGGGGTCGGCGGCCAGGAAATCCACAAACTCCGAGATGCCACCGTCGTGGTGGAATACTTCCTCGTGGGGTCCGGACTCGCCGGGCGTGCCTGGGACTTTGCGCTCGTCACGCACCGTGAGTTTGAGGCCGGGTACCAGGAATGAGGTCTGCCGGGCCCGGGCTGCCAGTTCGTCGTAGGAGAACTTGGCGTCCGGGGTAAAGATCTGCCGGTCCGCCCAGTAACGGATCCTGGTTCCGGTGACGCCGCGCTTGGCCTTGCCCACCACGTCCAGGACGGAGCCATCCACAAACGGGCCGAAGGTTGCCTCGGGGTCGATCCGCGATCCCGTGTCTTTGAAGCGTCCGGGCTCGCCGCGGCGGAACGACATTTTGTAGGTCTTCCCGCCCCGGTCCACTTCCACGTCCAGGCGTGAGGACAGCGCGTTAACCACCGAAGCGCCCACACCGTGCAGGCCGCCGGACGCCGTGTAGGATCCGCCGCCGAATTTGCCGCCCGCGTGCAGTTTGGTGAAAACGACCTCGACGCCGGTGAGGCCCGTCTTCGGTTCCTTGTCCACGGGGATGCCGCGGCCGTCGTCGTGGATTTCCACGGAGTTATCGGCGTGCAGGATGATCCTGATGTCGTGGCCGAACCCGGCGAGGGCCTCGTCTACTGAGTTGTCGATGATCTCCCAAAGGCAGTGCATAAGGCCGCGTGAGTCCGTCGAACCGATGTACATGCCGGGGCGCTTGCGGACGGCCTCCAGGCCTTCCAGCACAGACAGGTGCCGGGCGGTGTAATCAGAACTGGGTGCCACGGGAAATGAGCTCCTTCGGGGAGAAAAGGCCGGCGCGGGGATCGCTTCCTCCAGCCTAGCCGGGCCCGGCCGGGACGGTCGGCTGCCACACTGGACGCCGCCTGTGCGCCCTGCCACGGGCCTGTCGCGGGGTTGCCGCACGGAGGTCTTGAGGGAACCTTGTGGATACGCGGACAGCGAACTTGCCCCATCCTTGCGATGGTTTTGTTACGAATACTGGTTATATAGACGTACTGAACTACTAAGGAGGCCGACATGACAACAGCAGTGGCAGACCGCACACTCAATGCACTGGACCGGTGCGATCGTTGCGGAGCACAGGCATATGTCCGGGTTGTTCTTGAAACCTCCGGCGGTGAGCTGCTCTTCTGCGGCCACCATGCCCGCGCGGTCGAAGCAACGCTCAAGCCGCTCAGCTCCGACTGGCATGACGAGACGTCCAGGCTCCACCAGAAGGCAGTGGTGGAAGTCGACTAAGTCGCTCTCCAACCCAGCAAGCCAACACTGTGGCCCCTCACCTGAGGGGCCACAGTGCTTTAACGTCCAGGTCCATAAACGTCCAGGTGTTGCAGCATCCCGCGGAACCCTGCTCAAACAAAAAGCGGGACCGTTCGGAGCCGGCATCCGTTGGATGCCCGGCTACGGAACGGCCCCGCGGTTTTTTGCTGCCTAGTCCAGGTAGTCCCGGAGCACCTGCGACCGTGACGGGTGGCGGAGCTTGGACATGGTCTTTGATTCGATCTGCCGGATACGCTCACGCGTGACGCCGTAGACCTTGCCGATTTCGTCTAAAGTCTTCGGCTGTCCGTCGGTGAGGCCGAACCGCATGGCCACCACGCCGGCTTCGCGCTCGGAAAGCGTATCCAGGACCGAGTGCAGCTGCTCCTGGAGAAGCGTGAAGCTCACCGCGTCAGCGGGAACAACTGCTTCGGAGTCTTCGATCAGGTCACCGAACTCCGAATCGCCGTCCTCGCCCAGGGGCGTATGCAGCGAAATGGGCTCGCGGCCGTACTTCTGGACTTCGACGACCTTTTCCGGCGTCATGTCCAGTTCCAGGGCCAGTTCCTCGGGCGTGGGCTCGCGGCCCAGGTCCTGCAGCATCTGGCGCTGGACACGGGCCAGCTTGTTGATGACTTCCACCATGTGCACCGGGATACGGATGGTGCGGGCCTGGTCGGCCATGGCGCGGGTGATCGCCTGGCGGATCCACCAGGTGGCGTACGTGGAGAACTTGAAGCCCTTGGTGTAGTCGAACTTCTCCACCGCACGGATCAGGCCCAGGTTGCCTTCCTGGATGAGGTCAAGGAAGAGCATGCCGCGGCCGGTGTAACGCTTGGCCAGGGAGACCACCAGGCGGAGGTTTGCCTCCAGGAGGTGGTTTTTGGCGCGCTTACCGTCGTGGATGATGAAGTCGAGTTCACGCTTGAACTTCGGGTCCATGGCGCCGTCGTCAGCGTTGATCTTCTCTTCGGCAAACAGGCCTGCCTCGATGCGGAGGGCAAGGTCAACTTCCTGCTCCGCGTTGAGCAGCGCCACCTTACCGATCTGCTTCAGGTAGTCCTTGACGGGGTCGGCCGTGGCGCCGGCGGACATAACCTGCTGGACAGGTGCGTCGTCGTCGTCGGCGTCCGAGTAGACAAATCCCTTGCCCGTGGGTGCGGCAGCCTTGGCAGTGTCGTCCTCGGCTGCGTCGGCACCTTCCAGTGCGGAATCGTCCGGATCCTGGTCAGCGTCGTCGGCGTCGTCGGCGTCGTCATCTGCAGCTTTTCCGGCAGCGGCCTTGGCTCCGGGCTTCGGGCCGCGCTTCTTGGGCTCGCGCTTGCCGTCAGGACCGGCTTCGCCGGCGGCAGCCTTGTTGGCCGCACGAGTGGCTGCCCGCTTGGCGTTGGTAGCCGCCTGCTTCTCCTCAGCGGACAGTTCGTCCTGGGCGGCGGGGTCCTTCTTCGTGGAAGACGGGGTCACAGAAAACCTTTCTAGCGGTGGTCTGTGGAATCGCCATACGGGCAACACCACTATGACCCTGTCAAGTCCGTGATGGAAATCAAGCGCCACCACGGCCGGCAGAGTCTGTTAACTCAACTGCCGGAGTGGCTGAATTGTTCCCCGAGGGGCCCAACACAAGCTCTTGACACACGGACCCAACCGGGTCTCGGCGTCCATTGTCTCACGGTTTCGCCGGATCGGACCTACCTGCCGACACTCCTCTCCCGCGATGCCACCCGTGACTGCCTGCTGGACGCCCGCACTCCAGCCGCTGCCAGCCGAAACTTCCGACCGCCGTCCCGCACTCCACTCGCTACCGGCGGCGACTTCCGCCACTGGTTGCCCGCGCCCCTGCGGCCGCTACGCCCATCCCGCCCGTCCGCCCTCCGCCAGCCGGTCCCCCGCCGTGCAGCCGCGCACGCTGTTCAGGCACACACACCATTCAGGACCACACACCGTTCAGGCACACACACCGCTCGGGACCACACACCTTGTCGCCCCTCCGGCCCGCACGCCCCTCAGCCAAGCTGTCCGGTTCCCCGCTCAGGATCAGTGCTGAACTTCTGCCACGCAGCCTCCTTCCTTGCCGCCCAGCCGCAGATGGTGCCCCGCTGGTCCAGCTCCAGCAGCAGCCCGGCCAGGCGGTACTGCGGTTGCGCGCGGAGCGCCCGGCAGTAGTAGGCAGCAGCGACGGAGCCCCTCCCCCGGCACCACGCAACCCAGCCCTGCAGAGTCAGCGGCGCAGCAGCGGACTTCCCGCCCGCCAGCGCAAGGTGCGCCAGCATCCGGTCGAGCGCCTCGAGCTGGGGCCAATCCGGCACTTCCGGTCCCAGCCCCAGGAGGACATCACCGTAACCGAACACCTGGCCGGCACTGGTACCAACGCCTGTGCCACTGCCACTGCCACTGCCACTGCCAGCATCACCGCCAGGTTGACGGCCGGGCAGGTCGCCAGCCGGCAACGGCGACAGCGGTCTGGGGAACGGCCCGTCGCGGAGAAGGCCGAACTGTGCTGCCCCCGCGACTGCCGTGGTCCGCCCCGCCGCGGCCTGCACCAGGACGGCGTCGCGCAGGCAGGGAACCATCAGGGTGGCCAAGAGGAAACCGTCCCGGTCCGCCGCAGGCAGCAGCGGTTCCCCCGCAGGCCGGCCCAGGACCGCTGCCCAGTACGACAGGACCAGGTGGAACTGCTCCCGGCTGCCGCGTCGCCGCTCCAGCTTGCGGCGCCACGCGGTGCGGGCCGCGCGCACGGCTGCCAAATAGTCGGCTGCCCACTGGTCACCGATAGGAGACCCATCCGGTGGAGGTCCCACGGTGCTGCCCTGGAACACCATTTCCGCGTACAGCCGGCTGTCCAGGATCTGCTGGACCGGCCTGCCCGGTGCCGGACAGCACGATGAATCAACACAGAAGGCGCCGCGCCAGTACCTGTCCCCCACGTACCACGCATCGCGGACAGGCATCCCTGCCCGCTGCAGGGCATCGTAAAGTT
The DNA here is from genome assembly GCF_030208875.1 of Pseudarthrobacter sp. MEB009. Taxonomy (NCBI): domain Bacteria; kingdom Bacillati; phylum Actinomycetota; class Actinomycetes; order Micrococcales; family Micrococcaceae; genus Pseudarthrobacter; species Pseudarthrobacter sp. MEB009. Next base: position 112,448 of record NZ_JARVTC010000018.1, on the reverse strand, counting down.
CCAGCATCAACAGCTGGTGCAGCTGCGGGGCGGGGGCAGCTGCCGTCCCACCGAAAACAGCGACCAGTGTGCCGTCCGCGTCACCGTCCGCCTGCAGGTAGCCGCGGACGGCCCTGGCAAAGGCTTCCGGGCGCCGAAGCCCCGCCGGCCCGGGCAGGTCCAGCCTCAGGGTGGCCCCAAGCCGCTTCCCGTGCAGGGTCATGGCCACCACACTGGACGAGGGCCAATAGCCCAGCGAATGCGGGATGAAGGCGAGGATGTCTTCGGGTCCATGGACACTCAGCGGTTGCGGTGCAGTCATGGACCCACTGTCCGCCGGCACCGTCGCTGCGGTAAGCGGACCTGTCCCCTATGTGCACAACCCCGCCGGCGGAGGCGCCGGTGGAGGAGAAGTCACGCGCCGGCGCCCGACGCGCAGGCCGCGGCCCGGGCGGTGTGCGCCCCGGTTGTCAGTGGTAATTACACCTGGTCCGTGTTGCCGTCGGACCCGGCGGTACCCCTGCGGCGGGCCAGCGCCTCCCGGCGCTGCCTGGCCAGGGCGCTGCGCAGTGGCGGCACCACAACCCCCTGCGCGGCCATCTGCCGCCGCACCTTGCGCCGGGACACGAGCACAGCACCAACACCAACCCCCAGCAACAGGAACTGGACGCCCAAGGCAAGCCGGAACGGCTCCAGTCCATACAGTTCCCCGTTGGAGAAACCGCTGGCGTAGAGGAGGTCCAGGACCAGCCCGATCAGGAAAATCGCCACCAGCGCCGCGATGAAGCCGCCCACGTTGACGATTCCGGTGGCCGTGCCGATCCGGTGGGCCGGGTTGAAGGTCCTGGCGAAGTCGAAACCGATCATCGAACCCGGTCCGCCGATGGCCAGCACCACCACCAGCCCTGCCAGCAGCCACAGCGGCGCCCTGCCGGGGGTGAAGAGGACGGCAGCCCAGCCGGCGGCGGTGGCAGCTGCGATGAGCAGCACCATGGTGGAACGCCGGAGCGGATGCCGGGATACAAAACGGCCGATGAACGGGCCCACGGCCATTGCGGCGGCCACATAAAGTGCCATCAGCGCGGCCACCGTGCCGGCGTCAAGGCCCTGGCCGGAGATCAGGAACGGATACCCCCAGGTCATGGCGAACACCGTGCCGCTGAACTGGATGGTGAAGTGGCTCCACATGCCCAGCCGCGTCCCCGGCTGCCGCCAGGCGCGGGCCAGCGAGGCGCCGGTGGCCCGGAAACCCTGCTGGGGAGCGGGCCTGGCCGTTCCGGGAGGGGCGTCCTGCAGGAACAGCGCCACGAGGAGGACGGCGAGGGCGGACATCCCGGCCAGCATCAGGAACGCCGGGGTCCAGCCGGACGTGTGCAGGACAAACGCAAAGGGGAGAACACTGAAAAGCTGGCCCAATTGCCCGGACATGCCCGTCAGTTGGGTCACCAAGGGCACCCTGGCCGGGGCAAACCACAGCGGGATCAGGCGGATCACCGAGATGAAGGTCATGGCGTCGCCGGCGCCCACAAGGACCCGGCCGGCCACCCCGGCGGGGATGCTGTCGGCGAAAGCCAGCTGCAGCTGGCCCAGCCCCATCAGAACGGCACCGCCCACAATCATGGCCCGGGACCCGAACCGGTCCACCAGAAGGCCCACCGGGATCTGCAGCCCTGCGTAAACAAGGAGCTGCAGGACGGTGAAGAAGGAGATGGCTGAAGCGCTGGCGTGGAACCGCTCGGTCGCTTCGAGCCCCACCACGCCGAACGATGTCCGCTGCGACACCGCCACCAGGTACCCGAAAATTCCAACGGTCCAGATAAGCCAGGCGCGGGGAGCAGTCACCCCCTCATTATGCCCACACCCCCGCCGGCAGCCGTGCCGCCGGGGAACCACCTACTGGCCGGGGTTCTCCCTGGCCAGGTACGCCTCCACGGCGGCGCCAAGCTCATCGCCGTCGGGCAGCTGGTCATTTTCGTTGGCCAGCAGGGACCGGCGCACGGTCCCTTCGGCCTTCTCGTCGTAGCGGCTTTCCAGCCGCGCCACCACCTGCTGGACATCCTCGGACGCGTCGATCTGCTCGGCGATCTGCCGGCTGACGTCCCGCCCGGATTCGCGGAGCCTGTCCGTAGGCATCATCAGCGAGGTTGCGGCGCCAAGGTATTCCAGACCGGCGACGGCGGCCGGCGGGTATTCGGCGTCGGCCAGGTAGTGCGGGACGTGGATGACGTAGCCCGCCACGTTCCGGCCGGCCTCCATGAGGCGCAGTTCCAGGATGTGTCCGATGGCGGCCGGGACCTCCACCGTGGGCTTCCACACCGAGATGCCCTCGATGAGGTCGGGGCGGTTGCCGTGCACCGTCACACCCACGGGCCGGGTGTGCGGCACAGGCATGGGAATGGAGTGCAGCCAGGTGACCAGGTTGACGTCGAGTTTCTCCACGATGCCCACCACGGCGCGGGCAAACCGCTCCCATTGCAGGTCCGGTTCGAAGCCTGCCAGCAGGAGGAACGGGCTCCCCAGCCCGTCCACCAGCCGGTAGAGGGCAAGCTTGGGTTCCTGGTAATCCTGCAGGTGGTCCTCAACGAAGGTCAGGTGCGGCCTGCGGGAGCGGTAGTCGATCAGCTGGTCGGCATCGAAGACCGCAACGGGCTTGACGTCCAGGGAGTCCAGGAGCTCGGTGTTGACCTGCTTAACCACATGGCCTGCGTCAGCGAAGCCAGTGAATCCCATCACGAGGTTCAAGCCACGCAGCTCCGGGCTGTGGAACAGCTCGATGTTGCTGGCATAGAGCGCATCGGGGTCCAGCAGATAGCCGGAAATCCGTTCAAGCACGGCATGTTCCTTTCACGGGAACGGTTGGTTTCCCAGTACAACACGGCGGGCGGTCCGTGCATTCCGACTGCCGGTGTGGCGCAGCTCTCAATGGATTCCATCCCGGCGCAAAGGAAGGACTACGATCGGAACTGGCCTGCCGGACGGGCCCGCAGACACCCGGACCGCGTCCAGAACGGCAGCATCCGGGCAACCATGGCAGGACGCCGAACATGCATCCTGCTGCGAATCATCTTTCGAGAATTGAGGACTGATCCCTGTGGTCAAGAACGCTGAAATCAACCTAAGTACCCTCTCCCGGGACCTGGTCAAGAGCCCCAGTGACGCAGTGGTCATAGGAGTGGGACAGGGCACCGACGGGCCGTTCCTGCTGGCGAACCCGCTGACGGCCAAGTCCGCCGAAACCCTCACCGATTCCCTGAAGGCCCTGGGCGTCACCGGCTCGGCCGACCAGGCAGTCCGGCTTCCGGGCCTTCCGGAAACAGGCGCGCCCGTGCTTGTCCTGGCCGGCGTCGGAAAGGTATCCGCCACCCGGCCGCTGACCGAAGAGGCACTCCGCCGGGCAGCCGGTTCCGCCGTCCGCCAGCTTGCCGGTCTCACCACGGTGACCCTGGCCCTCCCGACGGCATCCGTGGCCGACGTCGCGGCCGTCGCCGAAGGTGCCGCGCTGGGTGCCTACTCCTTCACGGAGTTCCGGTCCTCGCAGGACGGCCTGAAGGCACCTGTCAGCAACGCCGTGATCCTGACCGCCCTTGCCGGGGACAAGGACGTTCCCGCGGCCCTCAAGCGCGCCACCCTGCTGGGCCGGGCCGTGAACGCCACCCGGTCACTGGTCAACCAGCCGCCCAGCCACCTCTACCCGGAATCATTCGCCGAGTCCGCGAAGGAACTGGCCAAGGGCCTGCCCGTCAAGGTGACCGTCTGGGACGAGAAGCGGCTTGAGAAGGAAGGCTTCGGCGGCATCATGGGCGTGGGCAAGGGCTCGGCCCGACAGCCCCGGCTGGTCAAGGTGGAGTACTCCCCCGCCAAGGCGACCACGAAAATCGCCCTGGTGGGCAAGGGCATCACCTTTGACACCGGTGGAATCTCCATCAAACCGGCCCTCGGCATGGGTGACATGAAGTCGGACATGGCGGGTGCCGCCGTCGTGCTTAACACCGTCCTGGCCCTCGCGGGCCTGGGCCTGCCCGTCAAGGCCACCGCATGGCTGTGCATCGCCGAAAACATGCCGTCCGGCGCCGCATCCCGCCCGGCCGATGTCCTGACCATGTTCGGCGGCAAGACCGTGGAGGTCCTCAATACGGACGCCGAAGGCCGCCTGGTCATGGCGGACGGCATCGTGGCCGCCAGCCGCGAATACCCGGACGCGATCATCGACGTGGCAACCCTGACCGGCGCGCAGCTGATCGCCCTGGGCAACCGGACAGCCGGCATCATGGGCTCCGAAAGCGTCACCGGTGCCCTGAAAGCGGCAGCGGACCGCGCCGGCGAGCTGGTCTGGCCCATGCCGCTGCCGGAGGAACTGCGTCCCAGCCTGGACTCGCAGGTGGCCGACCTGGCCAACATCGGCGAACGCCACGGCGGCATGATGACCGCTGCGGTGTTCCTGCAGGAGTTTGTGGGCGAGGGCAAGGACGGCGAGCAGATCCCGTGGGCCCACGTGGACATCGCAGGCCCGTCGTTCAACAACGGCAGCCCATACGGCTATACCCACAAGCAGGGCACCGGCTGCACCGTCCGGACCCTGGTGGCATACGTCGAGGACATCCTGGCCGCAGCGGCCTGAGTTCCAGCCGTCGCACGGCCCTGCGGCGGGCGGGCTGATCCGTCCGCCACAGGGCCGCGTGACACTCGCCACAAGCACGCCACAAACACTGTGCCAAGGTGGAGCATGGATAAGTGGTTCGCTAAGGTGAACCACGGTAGTCACAAATGCAAGGGAATGGCGCTGCTGGCATAATCACGGCAGTGCTAGTTCCAAGACCAGATGATGCGCGGATCGCGTCATCGTTCACGCGAGGGAGCGTTTAAGTGGCCGATCAGGCAACTGCGCAAGAATTCGACATCCTGGTACTCGGTGGCGGCAGCGGCGGATACGCTGCAGCGCTCCGGGCCGTACAGCTTGGCCTCACCGTGGGCCTCGTGGAGAAGGCAAAGCTGGGTGGTACCTGCCTGCACAACGGCTGTATCCCCACCAAGGCCCTGCTCCACTCCGCCGAACTGGCCGACCACGCCCGTGACTCCGCCAAGTACGGCGTGAACGTCACCCTCGACAGCATCGACATCACTGCCGTCAATGCGTACAAGGACGGCATCATCGCCGGCAAGTACAAGGGCCTGCAGGGACTCATCAAGTCCAAGGGCATCACCGTCATCGAAGGCGAAGGCAAGCTCCAGGGCACCGACACCGTTGTTGTGGACGGCACCGCCTACAAGGGCAAAAACATCATCCTGGCCACCGGCTCCTACTCCCGCACCCTTCCGGGCCTGGAAATCGGCGGCAAGGTCATCACCTCCGATGAGGCCCTGAAGATGGATTCCATCCCCAAGAGCGTCATCATCCTGGGCGGCGGCGTCATCGGCGTCGAGTTCGCCTCGGTCTGGAAGTCCTTCGGCGTGGACGTCACCATTGTGGAAGGCCTGCCGTCGCTGGTCCCCAACGAAGACGCCACGATCATCAAGAACTTCGAGCGTGCCTTCAAAAAGCGCGGCATCAAGTTCTCCACCGGCGTGTTTTTCCAGGGCGTCGAGCAGAACAACGACGGCGTCAAGGTCACCCTGGTGGACGGCAAGACATTTGAAGCCGACCTGCTCCTCGTGGCCGTGGGCCGTGGCCCCGTCACCGCCAACCTTGGCTACGAGGAAGCCGGCGTCACCATCGACCGCGGCTTCGTCATCACCAACGAGCGCCTGCACACCGGCGTGGGCAACATCTACGCCGTGGGCGACATTGTCCCCGGCGTGCAGCTGGCCCACCGCGGCTACCAGCAGGGCATCTTCGTGGCCGAGGAAATCGCCGGCCTGAAGCCCGTAGTGGTCGAAGACATCAACATCCCCAAGGTCACCTACTCCGAGCCCGAGATCGCCACCGTGGGCTACACCGAGAAGGCCGCCAAGGAGAAGTTCGGCGAGGACCAGGTCCAGACCCAGGAATACAACCTGGCCGGCAACGGCAAGAGCTCGATTCTGGGCACCAGCGGCCTGGTCAAGCTGGTCCGCCAGAAGGACGGCCCCGTGGTGGGTGTCCACATGATCGGTGCCCGCATGGGCGAGCAGGTGGGCGAGGCCCAGCTGATCGTGAACTGGGAAGCGTACCCGGAGGATGTGGCCCAGCTGCTGCACGCCCACCCCACCCAGAACGAGTCCCTCGGCGAAGCCCACCTGGCCCTCGCCGGCAAGGCCCTGCACGGCTAATTTTCCCCGTAGTTCCTGGGGCCTGGTGCACCTGGACCCGACTTCCGGGTGCACTAGGCTTCAAACAAGGCAGCATTCATCCGCATCAAAGATCAATAAGGAGAACGGGGACGACATGTCTGAATCCGTTAACTTGCCCGCCCTCGGTGAGAGCGTCACCGAAGGAACCGTCACCCGCTGGCTTAAGCAGGTAGGTGACCGGGTAGAGGTGGACGAGCCGCTGCTCGAAGTCTCCACCGACAAAGTAGACACTGAAATCCCCTCTCCCGTAGCTGGCGTGATTGAAGAAATCCTGGTCGCTGAAGACGAGACCGCCGAAGTAGGCGCACCGCTGGTGCGGATCGGCGACGGCTCCGGCGGCGGCGCGCCCGCAGAGGAAGCACCCGCTGCAGAAGCACCGGCCGAAGAGGCCCCCGCAGCAGCTGAGGAAGCCCCCGCGGCAGCCCCGGCCGAAGAGGCACCGGCGCAGGAAGCTCCGGCAGCCGGCGGCGGCGAAGGCCACGAGGTTACCCTCCCGGCGCTCGGCGAAAGCGTCACCGAAGGCACCGTCACCCGCTGGCTCAAGGCCGTGGGCGATTCCGTCGAGGTCGACGAGCCGCTGCTCGAAGTGTCCACCGACAAGGTGGACACGGAAATCCCGTCCCCCGTTGCCGGCACCCTCCAGGAAATCCGCGTCAACGAGGACGAAACGGCAGAGGTTGGCTCTGTCCTGGCCGTCATCGGCTCCGGCGCAGCAGCAGCACCGGCTGAAGCACCCAAGGCCGCTCCCGCACCGGAGGCACCGAAGGCTGAAGCCCCCAAGGCAGAGGCACCGAAGGCAGAGGCACTGAAGGCTGCCCCGGCACCGGAAGCGCCCAAGCAGGCCCCCAAGTCAGCTCCGGCACCCGAAGCCCCCAAGGCTGAGGCCCCGGCAGCAGCAGCCTCCGAGTCGGGCTACGTCACTCCCCTGGTCCGCAAGCTGGCCAACCAGCACGGCGTGGATATCACCTCGCTCGCCGGAACCGGCGTGGGTGGCCGCATCCGCAAGCAGGACGTCATCGCCGCCGCCGAAGCCAAGGCAGCCCCTGCCGCTCCGGCCGCAGCACCGGCAGCATCCGCACCGGCGCCGGTCGCGGAATCGTCCCTGCGCGGGACCAGCCAGAAGGCTCCCCGCATCCGCCAGGTCATCGCCCGCCGGATGCGCGAATCCCTGGAGATCTCCACCCAGCTGACGCAGGTCCACGAAGTTGATATGACCAAGGTGGCCAAGCTCCGCACCAAGGCCAAGAACTCCTTCCAGGCCCAGAACGGCGTCAAGCTGACCTTCCTGCCGTTCATCGCCAAGGCAGTGGCTGAAGCCCTCAAGCAGCACCCCAAGCTCAACGCTGCGTACGACGAGGACAAGCAGGAAATCACGTACCACAACGCCGAGCACCTGGCGATCGCCGTCGACACCGACAAGGGCCTGCTGGTCCCGGTCATCTCCGACGCCGGCAACCTGAACCTCGCCGGGCTGGCCGCCAAGATCGCCGACGTTGCAGGCCGCACCCGCGGTGGCAAGATCGGCCCGGACGAACTGTCCGGCGGTACGTTCTCGATCACGAACATCGGTTCCGTGGGTGCCCTGTTCGACACACCGATCATCAACCAGCCCCAGGTGGGCATCCTGGGCACCGGTGCGATCGTCAAGCGCGCCGTGGTGGTTGCTGACGAAAACGGCGACGACTCGATCGCCATCCGGTCCATGATGTACCTGTCGCTCACGTACGACCACCGCCTGGTGGACGGCGCGGACGCCGGCCGCTTCCTGCAGACCCTGAAGGCACGCCTCGAAGAAGGCGCCTTCGAAGCGGACCTCGGGCTCTAACCCGCTCAACCGCTTGACGACGGCGGTGCAAGGCCAGGGAGGGAAACCTCCGGAAGCCCTGCGCCGCCGTCGTGCTTTAACCGCCTTCTGCTACAGGGCGTAGAACAAACTGGCTAAGCTGGGATTATGACTATTCTCTTCAGCATCCTGGTGTTCCTGCACATCGTCGGGGCGGCCATGATCGTGGGCTACTGGATTGCCACGATCAAGGAACCCACGGTCCACCCCCGCCAGCGCGACGGCGCTTTCCTGCAGCTCCTGACCGGCATCGCCATGATGGGCCTGCTGCCTTTTATGCCGGACGCCGACCCCAATTACGCGAAGCTCGGGATCAAGCTGGTCATCGCCGTTGTGGTTGCAGTCCTCGCCATCGTTGGCGTCCGCAAGGCCAGGAGCGGCCAGCCCGTCTCCACCGGCCTGGCGCACGGCGTGGGCGGCCTTGCGCTGATCAATATCGCGATCGCCACCATCTGGAACTGACCCGCTGCGCTGCCGGGCAGCTCCGTCAAAGTCACAATCCACTGACAGCGGACATCCGTCGCGCGCCGTAAGCGAAGTCCCTAGGATGGAACAAGGCGGGGCCCAGGCAGTAGCCTGCCCCGGTAACAATCAACCTGAGGAGTGAACATGGCAGCAACGCGTTCAGCAAACGCCGTATGGAACGGGAACCTGACGGAGGGTTCCGGAACCACCAGCCTGGCTACCTCCGGCCTGGGCACGTTTGATGTCACCTGGAAGGCCCGCACCGAAGCGGCCAACGGCAAGACCAGCCCGGAAGAGCTCATCGCCGCGGCCCACGCAGCCTGCTTCTCCATGGCATTCAGCAACGAACTGGCCACCGCCGGCCACAACCCGGAGGAAGTCCGCACCAAGGCTGACGTCACCTTTGTCCCCGGCACCGGCATCACCGGTAGCCACCTGACCATGTCAGCCAAGGTTCCCGGCATCTCCGAGGAGGAGTTCCAGAAGATCGCCGCTGCTGCGAAGGTGGGCTGCCCCGTTTCCGGCGCCCTCGCCAGCATCGACATCACCCTGGACGCCACGCTCGACGCCTGAGCCGACAGCGGCGCAGATGCGCCGGATGGTTTGAACAGGGCCGGTGACCGGCCCGCAGGAGTGGCCCCGTCCCAGCTGGGACGGGGCCATTCCTGTGCCATATCCGGCCGGACCCGGACGGACCGGACTTGCGCCGGGGTTGGAGATTGGCTTTGCTGCCGGGCGGATCCGGAACATGCCCGGCACAAAAAAGCTCCCCGGGCGCCGGAGCTGGCATTGCCGGTCCGGCCCCCGGGGAGCCTGGTGCCCGGTCAGGCAGCGCCTGTCCGCGCTGCTGCGCCTACTTTCCCTGCCGGCGGGCCGGCAACGGGGCCGGGCGCAACCGGCGGTATCCCTCGCGGGCCGGGGGCCGGTCGGTGGGCAGTTCCTGGACCATTTCCTTGAGCGCACCAATGCCGTATTCAAGCTGGGGATCACGGCCGGCGGCGTAGGCGTGGGGCGGGAAGGCCACCTCGATGTCCGGATCAACACCATAGTTTTCCACGCCCCAGCCAACACCGCCGCCGAACCAGTTGGCGTAGCGCGGCTGGGTGACCCCGGTGCCGTCGGCCAGGCTGAAGCGGTTGTCGATGCCCACCACGCCACCCCAGGTGCGGGTGCCGATGACGGGTCCGATCCCCCGCAGCTTGGAGACCTGGGTGATGATGTCGCCGTCGGAGCCGGCGAACTCGTCCGCCAGGAGGATGACCGGGCCGCGCGGCGCGTGGTCCGGATAGGTCCTGGGCTTTTCGCCGCGTGGCATGCTCCAGCCGGTGACCTTTCGGCCAATCAGCTCTGCCACCAGCTGCGAGGTGTGCCCGCCGCGGTTGCGGCGGACATCCACGATCAGGCCATCGAGCGCCGTCTCGGTGTCCATGTCCCGGTGCAGCTGCGCCCAGCCATTGGCCATCATGTCCGGGATATGCAGGTAGCCGAACGTGCCGCCGGATGCCTCCCGGACGGTGCGCCGGTTCGCAGCCACCCATTCCTGGTAGCGCAGCCGTTCCTCGTCCTTGACGGGGACCACAGCGACACGGCGCTGGGATCCTGCGGCTTCGCCATGGGCGGCACCGTTCAGGAGGGTCAACTCGACGGCCCGGCCTGCAGCTCCCACCAGTTGCATGGCGGGGGTGACGACGTCGGAGAGCGGGACGCCGTCCACGGCGAGGAGGATGTCCCCTGCCTTGGCGCCGACCCCGGGCCTGGTGAGGGGCGAGGTGGCCAGCGGATCAGATGATTCGCCTGCCAGGATGCGGGTGATTTCCCACCCCGCCGGGGTGTGGCTGAGGTCGGCGCCGAGCCTGCCCTGGCCGTGGCTGCCGGGTTCGGTCACCGCGGCGGGCTTGACGTAGGCGTGCGAGGTTCCGAGTTCGCCGTGCAGCTCCCAGAGCAGGTCCACCAGGTCATCGTGCGAGCCCAGGCGGTCCACCAGGGGACGGTAGCGCTTGTGGATGGATTCCCAGTCCTGGCCGGCCATGTCCTCGGTCCAGAAGAAATCGCGCTGCAGGCGCCAGGCTTCATCAAAGGCCTGGCCCCAGACGCTCAGCGGGTCCATCATCACGCGGATCCGGCCCAGGTCCACCTTGACCAGCTTGCCGGACTCCTCATCCGCCTTCGCATCGGCCGGGACCTCGCTCACCTGCTTGTCGGCGATCAGCACCACCTTGGCGCGGTCACCGGAAAGCCGGTAACTGTCCACCGCATCCACCAGTGTGGTCTGCTTGCGGCGTTCCAGGTCGAACCGGACCAGGCTGGGGCGGGCATCCTTGTCGTCCTTGTTGGCCTTGCCGTCACCCGTAACCCCGGCAAGGGCCCAGTCGAGCCACAGCAGGGCCCCGTCCGTGGCTTTCAGGGCGGTGTAGTTGCCCTGCGGGACGGGGACGCCGATGACGCGGTGGGACAAGCCTTCCGCATCCACCACCACGGCGGACTGTTCCGTCCCGTCAGTGCCGGCGGTTTCCCCGGCTGCCGTCCCGGCGTCGTTATCAACGGCGGGACCAAACGGCGACGGCGTCCGGGCACCCAGTGCCACCAGGTACGGCTTGATGGGGCTGGGGAAGGAAAGGTCGAAGGAATGCCCGTCGTAGACAGGGTCGAAGCTGCGGTTGGACAGGAAGGCCAGGAACTTGCCGTCCGGGGTGAAGGCCGGCGACCGGTCGCAGAAACGCCCGTCCGTCACCTCCACGGGCCCGGTCCTGGGCTCCGTCACGTTGGCCAGGCGCAGCTTGGTCCGGGTGCCAAACGACGTGACGGGCTCAGCCCACGCCAGCCACTGCGAGTCCGCGGACCAGGCCAGGTCGTAGATGGAACCCTCACCGATGCTGGCCACCAGGGTCAGGGCACCGGTGGCGGTGTCCGCGAGGTGCAGGTCGCCGAAGGATGTGCCCACCGCAAGCCAGCGGCCGTCCGGGCTCGCTTCCAGGGAACTGGTGCGCGACGGCGACGGAAGGTTGATGCGCACGGCGTTTCCGTCGGCGTCAGCCGGCCGGGCCGCGGCGGCGTCCGCGGCCGCTTCGGCAGCGCCGGTTTCGGGGGCGACGTCAGCCTGCTGGTCGTCGCCGGCCGGAGCGGTGGCGTTGTCCCGGGCCAACACGGCGGAGCCGGCGGCGGGGACGGGTTGCGGCAACGCCGGGGCTGCTGCGACGGCGGGTGCCGCTGCCGTGGCGGGCACGGATTTCGCCGGCACAGCAGGTGTGGTCACCACGCCGCTGTGCTGGACCGGAGCGGCGATGTCCTTAATGTAAAGCGCCTCGACGCCGTCGTGGTCCGCGACGTAGGCGATCCGGCCGCCGGCCACAGGCCGGGGAAGGCGTGCCCGGACCCCGGGCGTGGCCTCGATGATGCGCGAGGGGCCGTCCTTGTGCCGGAGCCAGTGGATGGTGCCGTGCGCCTCGATGGCGCTGGCGTTGCCGGCTTCGTCGGGGATCACGGCGCCCAGGTGCCTGGTGGTCTTCAGGAGCGCCGGCCGGCGTGACTGGGAAGCAGAGCCGAGGCTGATGTCCAGCCGGACGGCGTCGGACTGCAGGTCATGCAGTACCCACAGTTCGCCGGCAGACTCGAAAATGACCCGGGTACCGTCCGAAGCCGCATGGCGGACGTAAAAGTCCTCGTGGTCCGTGTGCCGGCGCAGGTCCTTGCCGCCGGGGAGCACCGAGTAGAGGTTGCCGTAGCCTTCGTGGTCCGACAGGAACGCGATCCGGCCATCCACCCACATGGGGTCGGCGATGTTGCCGTCCAGGTCGGGGAGCAGCCGGTCGAACTCGCCGTTGCCGTCCGAGTCGATCCACAGCTTGCCGGCGGTACCGCCCCGGTAGCGCTTCCACCAGGCCGGTTCACGGGACAATACGGAGGCCACAACAACGGGCCGCTCATCGCCCAGCTCCGGACCGAAAGCCACTGACTCCACAGGCCCGAACGGGAGCTCTTCGGCCGCGCCGCCTTCCAACGGAACGCTGTAAGCGTAAGTGTGGCGGCTTTCGGCCTGCCGGAAGGCGCTGGTGACCACCACGGAGCCGCCGGCAGTGAAACCCTTGACCCGGGTGGTGGCGTGGCCGAAGTAGGTGAGCTGCCGGTACCCGCCGCCATCAACTTCCGCTGTGACCACCTCCGGCGCCGTTCCCTGCACCACCGACCAGACCAGCCGCTTGCCGTCCGGCGTAAAGCGGGGGTTGCGGGCGGGCAGCTGCAACGCGGAAACACGCCAGGCCCGGCCGCCTCCCAGCGGTGCAATCCATACGTCGTCCTCAGCCACAAAGGTGACCAGATCGCCGTGCAGGTGCGGGAATCGGAGGTAGCTCGAAGAGGTCATCGTTCGATCATAGTCAAACCATCCACGCCACCGTGGCACGTGCCGGGAGAACCGCGGCCATGGTGAGATGGAGCATGCGCATCGTCATCGCCGGAGCTTCGGGACTGATCGGCACCCACATGTCCGCCACTTTCCGCACTGCCGGGCACGAGGTGATCTCCCTGGTGCGGCGGGAGCCTTCAGCCGCCACGGAAGCCCGGTGGGACCCCGCCCGCGGTGAGCTGGACCCCGGCGTCCTGGCCGGCGCGGACGCCGTCGTTAACCTTTCCGGCGCCGGAATCGGTGACCGGCCCTGGACCCGGACCCGGGTGGCGGAGCTTTACAGTTCCCGGGTGGACTCCACCAGGACCTTGGCCAAGGCCATGCACAAGCTGGACGTCCCACCGGCCACGTTCCTCAGCCAGTCCGGTTCGAACTATTACGGCGACACCGGGAACACGGTGCTGCGCGAGAACTCGCCGGCAGGATCGGCGATCCTTTCGCGGCTGTGCCTTGAATGGGAGGAAGCTGCGGCCAGGGCACCGCACGGGGTCCGGGTGGTAACCCCCCGCACCGGAGTGGTCTTCAGCCGGTCCGGTGGGGCGCTAGGAAAGCTGTTGCCGCTGATGCGGCTCGGGGTAGGCGGGCCGTTGGGCGACGGCAGGCAGTACTGGCCCTGGGTCACCCTGCCGGATGTGTCGGCAGCTTTCCTCTTCCTCTTGGAGTCGGAAATCTCCGGGCCGGTCAACCTGTGCGCGCCGGAGCAGGCAGACGTTGACACCATCGTGGCGGCCCTGGCCCGTGCACTGCACCGGCCGGCCGTGTTCCGCGTGCCGGCGCCGGTCCTGAGGCTGCTCATGCGGGACCTAGCGGAGGAGCTCCTGCTCTCCAGCGTGCGGATGGAGCCGGGAGTGCTTTCCGCCGCCGGTTTCCACTGGCAGCACCCCACCTTGGCGGCGGCTGCCGGGTGGGTGGCCGGCAAAGACTGATCCGGCCGCAGCTGAATCCGGAACGGCAGCTGGATCCGGGCAGGGTACTGGATCCGGGCCCGGGTGCTTCTAAGCCGGCTGCTAATGCCGGTCACCCGCCGGCCAGGATCTCGCTGACACGCCACGAGCCAGCCAACTCCACCAGGACCACGCGGAGCCGCTGCCCTTCCCCGGCAGGAACTGCGGCCAGCACGGAACCCTGTGCGTCCACTTCGCTGTAGGCCGACGTAGCCACCGTGGCGCCCACGACGGCCCGGCCGCCTGGTGGCGGGGGCGCGGCGGCCGGTCCTTCCGGGGCTGCCGGTGCGGCCGGACCGGGTTCGGCCGCCACGTCTGTCAGGGTGCTGGTGAACCCTGACAACCGCCGGCCGGCCGCCAGCAGGCCGTCCATGATGAGAGTGTCCGTCGCCGCAGCCGCTGAGCCGGGCGCATTCACGCCCGCCAACAACCCTGGTTGTTGCGTCCTGAAGGCCTGGTCCCGGAGCGCAGCCAGGCCCATGATTGCCCGGGCAGGGTCGGCTTCCGTTGCCAGGCCCCTGGCAGCTCCGAAAGCCTCGTCGTTCGCTGCCGGGTTAGGGCCGTCTGAGGCGCCCGGTGGGCCGGCTGCCGCGTTGGAGGCGTTGGAATCCGCTGCGGCGTTGGGCTCGGGTGCGGCGCTGGAATCCGCTGCGGCGCCGGAACCCTGATCCGCGGGACTGGCCGCCCCTCCGGGCGAAGCGGTTGGCGCAAGGATCCACGCCGGTCCGGTGCTGCCTGGCCACCGCGCTCCGGCGATCCCCAGCGGTCCCGTCGCTCCCAGCCCCAGCGCTGCCAGCCCCAGCCCTGCTACGACCGCGGCGCAGGTTGCGGCTGCAATGACGGCGGTGCGGAGGGTTGCCCCAGCTCGGCGCCGAGTCCCTGTCCCTGTTGCTGCCCGGGGTTGGTGCCACAGCCGTGGACCCCGGCCCTGACGCTGCCCCGCCATGACCAGCCGCCGCCCGCCCCTGGCCCTGTCGGTGTGCCTGCCGCGGACAGCTGGGTGCTTTGGCACCGCGGGGAGGTCAGGCGCCACGGGCGCGGGGAAATCCCGAACCGGTTGCCCGTCCCCTGGCTGTCGGGTGACGGCGGGGAACGGGATCCGGGCGCCGGTTCCGTCCCGCCCCAAGGTAGCCAGCCGCCGTCGGACGTTCCCCAGCCTGGCAGCGGCGGCGGCCTTCCGGGATGGTTCCGGGGCCGGCCGTCGCGTCAGCAGGTGCGGAATCACCGAGGGGTGGACGGACGAAGACAGGTCGAGCGGCGCCGCCGCCGCGCTGCGGTAGACGGCCGTTGCCAGGGCAGCAGCTGTGGGCCGGAGCCGGCGGTCCTCACTGAGGCCGGCTTCCAGGATGGCGGCGAGGTCCGCCGGAACCTCCGGCACCAGCAGGGAGAGCGGCATGCGGTCGAGGGTGCGCGCCGGGGCGCGGCCCGTCAGGCAGAACCAGCCCAAGGCAGCCACCGAGTAGACGTCACGCTCCGGCTGGAGGCCCGCCCTGACGGCGTCCACCGGGGCCGGGTCCTGGAAGCCCGGCGTGCCGGCCGGACCCGCAGCGGCAGGGTCACCCAGCATCCGGGCCAGGCCAACATCGGAAAGGAGCGGCTTGCCGTGCACAGTGAACAGGACATTGCCGGGCGACACGTCCGAGTGGGTGAACCCCTTTCCGTGCAGGTAGGCCAGCGCCTGGGCGATAGGCGTCAGGACCGTAACCGTTTCCCCCACGCCGATCCGGCCGCGTGCCGCCACAAGCCCGGCCAGCGAGCCTCCCGGTGCGTAGTCCATGATCAGCGCAGCCGTTCCGGCGCCTGCTCCGGCCGACGGGATAACAGCGCTGTGGGCCCGCACCAGGTGCTGATGGTCAAGGACGGACAGGATACGGATTTCCCGCCGGATGGCATCAGCGTTCATGGCGCGGCCGGAAGCCGTGCCACCCGGCTCCCGGAAGCATTTCAAGGCCACCTCGCGGCCCGTGCGCTGTTCCGTGGCAAGCCACACTGACGCACTCCCGCCGCTGCCCAGCAGCCGCCCCGTGGAGTAACCGGCCACCATCGGCTCCTGCAGATCATCCATCCCTCAGGTGTAGCGGAATCCGGCCGTCGCTGCAGAAGTTATCCACAGGCACGCCTGAACGCCCGGATTCTGGCCGCGGTGAGCTTGGACACTAAACCGGGCAGCGCCGGCGGCGGGGTCTAAGCTGGATGCCATGACTCTTGAGTTTTCCCAACTGGGTCTGGCTCCGGATTTCATCGACTACAACCGTGGTTGGGAAGTCCAGACTGAACTCCATGACAGTGTTGTCGGCGGAACGGCGCCGAGTACCGTCCTGTTCCTCGAGCACTCCCCCGTCTACACGGCGGGCAAGCGCACCGAGGACCATGAACGGCCGTTTGATGGAACGCCGGTGATTCCGGTGGACCGCGGCGGCAAGCTGACCTGGCACGGCCCAGGCCAGCTGGTGGGCTACCCGGTCATCCGGCTGAAGAACCGCGCTGGGATCCGCGACTACGTGGAACGCCTCGAAGCAGTCATCATCGCTGTCCTTGCCGACTACGGCATCACAGCAGTCCGGATCCGCGGTCGCGCCGGCGTCTGGATCGAAGCGGACGCCAAGGGACCGGACCGGAAGATCGCGGCCATCGGCATCCGGGTGCACGAAGGCGTCACTATGCACGGCTTCGCCATCAACTGCAACAACGATCTTGCACCGTACGCACAGATCATCGCCTGCGGCATCACCGATGCAGGCGTAACCACCATCGCCGCGGAAACGGGCAGTAATATTGCCCCCGCAGACCTGGTTTCCCGGATTACCGAGGAACTGCGCAAGAATGAAGACGCCCTAGTCGCCACCCCAGAAGGAGCATTACTTTGACACTGGCACCCGAAGGCCGGAAGATGCTCCGGATCGAACAGCGCAACGCGGCGGTGCCGGTGGAGCGCAAACCGGACTGGATCAAGGCCAAGGTCCAGATGGGCCCGGAGTTCGTCCAGCTCAAGAACCTGGTCAAGAAGGAAGGCCTGCACACTGTGTGCGAGGAGGCCGGCTGCCCCAACATCTTCGAGTGCTGGGAAGACAAGGAAGCCACCTTCCTCATTGGCGGTTCCGAATGCACCCGCCGCTGCGACTTCTGCCAGATCGACACGGGCAAGCCGTCCCCTGTGGACATGTTTGAGCCCACCAAGGTGGCGCGCTCCGTCCAGGCCATGCAGCTGCGGTACGCCACGGTGACGGGCGTGGCCCGCGATGACCTCGCGGACGAGGGCGTCTGGCTCTATGCCGAGACGGTCCGCAAGATCCACGAACTTAACCCGGGTACCGGCGTCGAACTTCTGATTCCCGACTTCTCCGGCCGGCCCGAGCACATCGCGGCCATCTGCGACTCCAAGCCCGAGGTTTTTGCCCACAACGTTGAGACGGTTCCCCGGATCTTCAAGCGCATCCGCCCCGCGTTCCGCTATGAGCGTTCGCTGGATGTCATTACCCAGGGCCGCGACCTGGGAATGGTCACCAAGTCCAACCTGATCCTGGGCATGGGCGAGACCCGCGAGGAAATCTCGGAGGCCCTGCGCGACCTGCATGCGGCTGGCTGCGACCTGATCACCATCACCCAGTACCTGCGCCCGTCGGAACGGCACCTTCCGGTGGACCGCTGGGTCAAGCCGCAGGAATTCGTTGACCTGCAGGAGGAAGCTGACGAGATCGGCTTCCTGGGCGTGATGTCCGGTCCCCTGGTCCGGTCTTCCTACCGTGCGGGGCGCCTGTGGGCCACCGCCATGCGCAAGAAGGGCTGGGAGATCCCCGCCGAACTGGCGCACATCGAGAGTTCCGGCAGCACCCGGCAGGAAGCCAGCTCGCTGTTGGCGGCGCGTTCCTGACCACTTCGACTGACGTCCCCAAAGGCAGGGCCCCGGATCACTCCGGCGTCCTGCCTTTGGCGTCCGGTCACGTAGAATTAAGGCACTATGGCGAAATCCACTGAATCCAGCACCCCCAACCCGGCGGACGCACCAAAACGCGGCCTCTTTTCGCGAAAGCCGAAAGAAGCGAAGGCCAAAAAGCCCAGCCGGCTAAAGCAGATCCGCGAAGTCTTCAACATGACCCGCCGGCACGACCCCATGGTCCCGTGGCTGATGTTGCTGGTCTTCCTGGGCGTGACGGCAGTCGGCTTCCTGGTGGGTTACTGGCTGGAAAACTGGGTTACCGGCCTGATCATCGGCATCATGCTGGGCCTGCTCGGCGCCACCCTGATTTTGTCCCGGCGCGCTGAGCGGGCCGCGTTTGCGCAGATCGAGAACCAGCCCGGCGCGTCCGGCGCAGCCCTCGGCACCCTCCGCCGCGGCTGGATCACCGAAGAGCAGCCGGTGGCGGTTAACCCCCGCACCCAGGATGCCGTGTTCCGGGCCGTCGGCCGGCCCGGCGTTGTGCTGATCAGTGAAGGCCCCACCCAACGGGTGAAGCCGCTGGTGGACGCGGAACGCAAACGGCTGTCCCGGATCCTGCCCAACGTTCCCGTGCACGTGATCGAAAGCGGCCGCGGCGAAGGCCAGGTACCCATCAGCCAGGTGGCCAAGAAGATGGGCAAGATGAAGAAGGAGCTCACCAAGCTCGAAGTCAACACCGTCTCCAAGCGGATCGCCTCGATGGGCACCCGGCTCCCCATCCCCAAGGGCATCGACCCCTACAAAGCGCGTCCCAACCGCGGACGCTAGACCCCAGACCGCCCCGGTCCCGGCTCCTGCCGGCTGCCGGGGCGTTCTTTTTTACCGCCGCAGCTCCCACGACAGGACCCCGACATGCCCGCCAAGACCATCGTGATCCGTATCTTCAAGATCCTCGCCATCGCCGAGGCCTGCAGCTGGGCTGCGCTCCTGATCGGGATGTACTTCAAGTGGATCGCCGGGACCACGGAAATCGGCGTGCAGGTTGCCGGGCCCATCCATGGTG
Organism: Pseudarthrobacter sp. MEB009; assembly: GCF_030208875.1. Lineage (NCBI taxonomy): Bacteria > Bacillati > Actinomycetota > Actinomycetes > Micrococcales > Micrococcaceae > Pseudarthrobacter > Pseudarthrobacter sp. MEB009. Next base: position 93,608 of record NZ_JARVTC010000018.1, on the reverse strand, counting down.
CGTTGTTTGTGGGTTACGGCATCGCGGCGCTGGCCCTGTGGCGGCTGCAGCGCTGGCCTTTTGTGGTGGCGCTGTTCGCCGGGCTGTCCGCGGTGTTCCCCTTCGCCACCCTGGCTTTTGAACGCTGGGCCGGCAACCGCGGCTACCTGACCGCTGCACCGGCGCAGCAGGAAAAGCCGGCCAGGGAATCCAGCCGCGCCTGACAGGACCCGGTCAGCGCCGGATCAGCAAGGTGTTCATGGCGCGGTCGTGCAGGCCGCGCTGGTCCGGATCGAAGATCACGGCGGGAATCACCAGGCACAGCAGCAGCGCGCGCACCAGGGCGGCCAGCGGCCCGGGGGTGCCACCGCCGGGCCGGATGACCGAGATGCCCAGGAGTCGGTGTCCGATGCTGTAGCCGAGCGTGCCCACCAGGAGGGTCTGCTCGACGGCGAAGATCGCCAGGGTTGCCCATGCGTCGCCACCGAAGGCGTAGTTGCTGATGAGCAGCGCGAGGCCCCAGTCTACGATAATCGCGGCGAACCTGCGCCCCGCCCTGGCGATGGAGCCCGGTCCGCTTTCTGGAAGGCCAAGGCGGGCGCCGGGGTACCGGGAAATTCCAGACGTGTCAGGTCCGCTGAGCCAGGAACCAATGTCTTTGCGATCTACCACCACCCCAGTTTACCGGCGGTGCCGCCGGCAATTTTCCCGACATTCACCCGCCCACAGTGTGGATGGGGTTAGACCACAGTGTGGACACGGGATAGCGTTGTCCCTATAAGGGCATTCTGTAACCTGCCCGAAACAATGCGGACACGGACGGGAAATGCCGCGTCCATAGGCTGGTGGCAGTTTCAAGCAATTCCTTCCGGCAGGGACGATCATTGCGGTCGCCCCGCCTTCGGATTGCGCTGGATCAGCTGGCTTTCAGCCAGATATTCACATATGCGTTAGGAGCATAGATGTTCAAGACTGCGGACGAAGTCCTCAAGTTCATCAAGGACGAAGATATTAAGTTCGTCGATATCCGCTTCACCGATCTCCCGGGCGTCCAGCAGCACTTCAACGTCCCCGCGAAGAGTGTTGACGCGGACTTCTTCATCAACGGGCAGCTCTTCGACGGCTCCTCCATCCGTGGCTTCCAGGGCATCGCCGAGTCGGACATGCAGCTGATCCCGGACGTGACCACCGCGTTCCTGGACACCTTCCGCATGGAGAAGACCCTGGCGCTGAACTTCTCGATCGTGAACCCCCGCACGGGTGACCCGTACCACCGCGATCCCCGCGGCGTGGCCGAGAAGGCCGAGGCCTACTTGGCTTCCACCGGCATCGCCGACACCGCGTTCTTCGCTCCGGAAGCCGAGTTCTTCGTCTTCGACAACGTCCAGTACGAGTCCTCACCGCAGGGCAGCTTCTACAAGATCGACTCTGAAGAAGCACACTGGAACACCGGCCGCAAGGAAGAAGGCGGAAACCTCGGCTACAAGACCCCCATCAAGGGCGGTTACTTCCCGGTCTCCCCCACCGACAAGCAGGCCGACCTTCGCGACGCCATGTGTGTTGCCCTGGACGAGGCCGGCCTTGAGGTCGAGCGCAGCCACCACGAAGTCGGCTCCGCCGGCCAGGCTGAGATCAACTACAAGTTCACCACGCTGACCCACGCTGCCGATGACCTGCAGAAGTTCAAGTACGTCATCAAGAACACGGCAGATGCCTGGGGCAAGTCCGTGACCTTTATGCCGAAGCCCGTCTTCGGTGACAACGGCTCGGGCATGCACTGCCACCAGTCGCTGTGGACCGGCGGCGAGCCGCTGTTCTACGACGAGAAGGGCTACGCCGGCCTGTCCGACACCGCCCGCTGGTACATCGGCGGCCTGTTGAAGCACTCCTCGGCTGTCCTGGCCTTCACCAACCCGACGGTTAACTCCTACCGCCGCCTGGTCAAGGGCTTCGAAGCCCCGGTCAACATGGTTTACTCGCAGGGCAACCGCTCCGCCGGTATCCGCATCCCGATCACGGGTTCGAACCCGAAGGCCAAGCGCATCGAGTTCCGCGCTCCGGACCCCTCCTCCAACCCGTACCTGGCGTTCGCAGCCCAGCTGATGGCCGGCATCGACGGCATCCGCAACCGCATCGAACCCCCGGCTCCGATCGACAAGGACCTCTACGAGCTCCCCGCCGAGGAAGCCAAGGACATCCCCAAGGCTCCGGGCACGCTCGAGGAAGCCCTGGAGGCCCTGCGCGAGGACAACGAGTTCCTGCAGGCCGGTGGTGTCTTCACCCAGGACCTGATCGACACCTGGATCGACTACAAGTACGAGAACGAAATCAAGCCGCTCTCACTGCGCCCGAACCCGTACGAGTTCGAGCTGTACTACGGCGTCTAGTCCGTCAACACCAAAGCGGCCACCGGAAAACCGGTGGCCGCTTTTTTGTGCCCGCGGCTATCCGCGTGAGCGCTGGGCCAAGCGGAGGGTGGGAGCCCCGTTCCAGACGTGCTGAGACCGGGAACAGGGCCCCCTGACGAATGCCCCCCGAGACGAAGACCTGCTCAGCCTTCCCCCAACAAGGTTGAAGGACACCGCCAATCCACATGATCGGCCAATCGGGAACCAAGCGCAATGCCCGGCCCGGCACGGCGTCATGCAGCCGACGCAAAACCGCTGAACATGATCCGCTGCGGGCCCGCGCTGCCGCCGGCGTATTGGCCGCGGTCCTCGAACCCGGCCGCCCGGTAGGCCGTCAGGCCCGCCGGGTTTTCCTCGTTGACGGAAAGGACGACGCCGGTCTCCGGACCTTGCAGCCGCAGCGTCAGTTTGTGCGCGGCCACCACCGCGGCGGCGGCGGCCGCGGTGCCGTGGCCACGGCCCTGGTACCGGCTGTCGATCAGGAAGCCCCGCAGCAGCCAGGCAGTACGGTCCGCCGGCCAGCCGGCAAGGCTGGCAGCCCCTGCCTGTAGGGTGAGCACACCCACAGCCCGGCCATCGGATTCGATCACGTACGGCAACCGTTCCTCCTCGGCCAGCCCGGCCAGGGCCATCCGGAGCGGGTCCCCCACGAAGCGTTCCTGGCCCGGACTGAGCCGCAGCGCGGCGACGGCGCCCAGCTGGATGGCCCGGGCGTCGTCGTCGAGGTCCCGGAGCGGGATGAGCCAGGCGCCGCCCTGCACGCGGTTCAGGACCCTGCGGGTCCGCTGCCGCTGTCTTCCGCGTCGGTGGCAGGCCCGGCCGGGTCCATCCAGAGCACCTCCCACAGGTGGCCGTCCGGGTCCTGGAAGCTGTGGTTGTACATAAAGCCGTGGTCGATGGCATCCTCCGACAGTGAGCCGCCGTTCGCCAGGGCCGTCCGGACGGCCTCGTCCACGGCTTCCCGGCTGTCCACCGAATAGGCCACGATAGCTTCGGCGGCACCGCTGGTGCTGGCCACCTCCTTCGCGGTGAAGGTTTTGAAGTAGTTCTCCACCAGCAGCATCACATAGGCGTTGTCGTTGACGATCATGCAGGTGGCGTTCTCGTCGGTGAAGTCCGGGTTGAAGGTGAACCCCAGGGCGGTGAAGAACTTCACGGACCGGGGCAGGTCCTTGACGGGCAGGTTCAGGAAGATTTGGGTAGCCATGCGCCCAAAGTTAGCACCGGCGCCCGGCGGCTGTCAGCCATTGCCCGTCCCGCAGGCCCCGCGGGGCGTCAGTGCCCATAGAAGACCCGTTCGAAGACCGCCCTGGCGCGCCGGCTCAGCCGCAGGTAGTCCTCTTCCAGGGCGGCAGCGTTTCCGGGTTCGTAGCCGCACCAGCGGGCCACTGCCTCCAGGTCGCGGCGGGACGAGGGCAGCAGGTCCGAGGCCTTGCCGGTCCAGATCACGTTGGCGGACCTGATCCGGCTGGCCAGCCGCCACGCGGAGGCCAGCAGGTCCGCATCCTCCCGGGCCAGCAGCCCCAGGTCAGCGGCTGCATCCAGCGCGCCCACCGTGGACGTGGTCCGCAGCTCCTGGTGCTGCCCGGCATGCTGCAGCTGGAGCAGCTGCACCAGCCACTCGACGTCGCTCAAGCCGCCGCGGCCCAGCTTCAGGTGGCGGGCCGGATCCGCACCGCGCGGCAGCCGCTCGGCCTCAACCCGCGCCTTGACCCGCCGGACCTCGCGCACGTCCTGCTCGGAGATTTCCTCCGGATACCGGATGGGTTCAATGAGCTGCAGGAAGTCCGCCGCCAGGGCGTCGTCCCCTGCCATGGGCCTGGCCCGCAGCAAAGCCTGTGCCTCCCAGACCAGCGACCAGCGCCGGTAATACTCCGCGTAGGAATCCAGCGAACGGACCATGGCACCGTTTTTTCCTTCGGGCCGGAGGTCGGCGTCCATCTGGAGGACCCGTTCGGCCATGATGGCAGGCTTCAACGGCTGGGTCAGCAGGCTGGAGACCTTGGCCACCATCCGCAGGCCCTGCTCCTGCGCCTCGGCGTCGGTGAACCCCGGCAGCGCCCGGTGGACGTACATAACATCCGCGTCGGAGCCATACCCGATCTCCCGGCCGCCCTGCCGGCCCATGGCAACCACCAGCATGGCGGTCTTGAGCGGGCCCGACATCTGGACCACACTTTCAGCGACGCGGAGCGCGCCCAGCACGGCAGCCCGGTCCGTGTCCGCCAGCGCAGCCCCCACCTGGTCCTGGTCCAGCAGTCCCACGGAATCGGCGATCGCAATCCGCAGGATCTCGCGGCGCCGGATGAGCCGGATCAGGCGCATGGCGCTTTCCGGATCCGAGTGCCGCGACATCTTGGCCGTGATCTCCTGCCATTGGGCCTGGAACGGGACGGGCGCCAGGTCCTTGTCCTGCCCCAGCCACGCCACGGACTCCGGCGAGACTTCGAGCAGGTCGGCGATGAGCCGCGAGTTGGACAGCATGTGGCACAGCCGTTCAGCGGCGGCGGTGGAGTCCCGGAGCATACCCAGATACCAGTGGGTGGTGCCCAGCGCCTCGCTGACGCGCCGGAAGGCCAGCAGCCCGGCATCCGGGTCCACACCCTCCGCCAGCCAGTCCAGGAGCACGGGGAGCAACTGGCGCTGCAACGCTGCCCGCCTGCTCACCCCTGCCGTCAGCGCCTCGATGTGCCGCATGGCACCGGGCGGGTCAAGGTAGCCCAGCGCCGCAAGCCGGCCCTGCGCGGCTTCGGGAGTGAGCCGGGCGTCTTCGGAGCTGAGCTTTGCGGCGGTGTTCAGCAGCGGCCGGTAGAAGATCCGTTCGTGCAGTTCGCGGACCGAGCGTTTGGTCTTCTGCCAGGCGGCCAGCAAAGCGTCCGGGTGGGGCCGTTCGGTGGCAAAGGGGCCAAGGACTGCCTTGGCCAGGGACCGGAGGGCCGGGTCCGCTACGGGCATCAGGTGGGTGCGCCGCAGCTGGAACAGCTGGATCCGGTGTTCGAGCAGCCGCAGGTAGCGGTAGGCATTGTCGAACGCGGCAGCGTCGGACCGGCCGATGTACCCGCCGGCGGACAGCGCAGCAATGGCCGAGGTGGTGTCACGGCGGCGCAGCGACTCGTCAGCCTTGCCGTGGACCAGCTGCAGGAGCTGGACGGTGAATTCGACGTCGCGCAGGCCGCCACGGCCCAGCTTGATCTGGCGCTGCTCTTCGGCCGGCGGGATGTGGTCGGTGACCCGGCGCCGCATGGCCTGCACGGACTCCACAAATCCGTCCCGGCTGGCCGACGTCCAGATCAGCGGCGCCACCGCTTCCTCGTAACGGCGGCCCAGGGCGGCGTCGCCGGCAATGGTACGGGCCTTCAGCAGCGCCTGGAACTCCCAGCTTTCGGCCCAGCGCGCGTAATACGATTCGTGCGAGGCAAGGGTCCGCACCAGTGGACCGGATTTGCCCTCCGGGCGCAGGTTGGCGTCCACCTCCCAGAGGCCCGGCTCCCGGGCGAGACCCATGATGGCGCGCGAAATGCCCGTGGCGAGTGCCGTGCCGATGGTATTGGCGTGGGCGTCATCCAACTGCCCCGCGTCCACCACGTAGATCACGTCGACGTCGGAAATGTAGTTCAGTTCCCGGGCGCCGCATTTGCCCATGCCAATGACGGCGAGGCCAATCCCGGCAACGTCCGAGGCACTGTGCTGCTCCGCTGCCTCGGCCCGCGCCACGGCGAGGGCCGCCTCGATGGCGGCACCTGCCAGGTCAGCCAGTTCGGCCCCCACTGCGGGCAGGAAATCCAGCGGGTCGGCGGCGCAGAGGTCCTTGACCGCAAGGTCCACCACTCCCCTGCGGTAGGCGGTGCGCAGCGCCACGTAGGCTTCCACTCCGGTCCGGGTGGCCACCGGCCTGGCAGCCCGCGGGTCGGCGCCCACGGACTGCAGAAGCACCGCGCGGAGCACGGCCGGGTCCGCCTGGACTGGCTCGGGGCTTGCCCGGACGTTGAAGGCCTCGAGGTGTTCCGGGTGCCGGATCAGGAACTCACCCAGCGCCTCGGAGGCGCCCAGCACCCGGTACAGCGGTTCGCTGGTTTCAGGGTCGGCTTCGGCGAGTTCCCGCAGCGCGGGGTGCTTCTCCACCAGGCGCACCAGGGACTGCAGCGCCGTATCCGGACTGGCAGCCATCTGCAGCCCGGCGAAGAGCCGGTCCTGGTCCAGGCCCTCCAGTTCCCGGGCAGCCAGAAACCGCCCTGCCTTCTCCAGGTCACTGAAGCCGGCCGAGATCAGGCGACGCGCCAGGCTCACGCCGACAGCCTAGAGGATGCCGAGATTGCGCTGCAGCTCGTAAGGGGTGACCTGCAGCCGGTAGTCCTGCCATTCGGCCCGCTTATTGCGCAGGAAGTGCTCAAAGACCTGTTCGCCCAGGATCTGGGGCATCAGTTCAGAGTCCTCCATGGAGCGGATCGCATCGTGGAGGCTGGCGGGCAGCGGATCGTGGCCCATGGCGCGGCGCTCCGCGGAACTCAGCGACCAGACATCGTCCTCAGCGGCTGCCGGCAGGTCGTAGCCCTCTTCGATGCCCTTGAGCCCGGCACCGAGCAGGACGGCGTACGCCAAGTAGGGGTTGGCGGCGGAATCGATGCCGCGGTACTCGATCCGGGCGGACTGGCCCTTGCCCGGCTTGTACAGCGGAACCCGGACCAGGGCCGAGCGGTTGTTGTGGCCCCAGCTCAGGTAGCTGGGCGCCTCGCCGCCGCCCCAGAGGCGCTTGTACGAGTTCACGAACTGGTTGGTGACGGCCGTGAACTCAGGTGCGTGCTTGAGGATGCCGGCGATGAACTGCCGTGCGGTCTTGGACAGCTGGAACTCGGCGCCGGCCTCGTAGAAGGCGTTGGCGTCGCCTTCGAACAGCGAGAAGTGGGTGTGCATGCCGGAGCCGGGGTGGTCCGTGAACGGCTTGGGCATAAACGTGGCGTACGTGCCCTGCTGCAGCGCCACTTCCTTGATGACGGTGCGGAACGTCATGATGTTGTCCGCGGTCTGCAGGGCGTCAGCGTAGCGCAGGTCAATTTCGTTCTGGCCGGGGCCGGCCTCGTGGTGGCTGAACTCCACGGAGATGCCCACCGATTCGAGCATGGTCACGGCGGTGCGGCGGAAGTCCTGGGCGACGCCGCCGGGGACGTGGTCAAAGTAGCCGCCCTCGTCCACGGGGATCGGCGCGCCGTCCGGGCCCGGGGCCTGCGACTTGAGCAGGTAGAACTCGATTTCCGGGTGGGTGTAACAGGTGAAACCCATGTCGGCGGCTTTGGCCAGCGTGCGCTTGAGGACGTTGCGCGGATCGGCGGCGGAAGGTTCGCCGTCGGGTGTAAGGATGTCGCAGAACATCCGCGATGTCTGCTCCGTTTCGCCCCGCCACGGCAGGATCTGGAAGGTTGAGGGGTCCGGCTGGGCAAGCATGTCGGATTCGAAGACGCGGGCCAGGCCTTCGATGGCGGAGCCGTCAAACCCGAGGCCTTCCTCGAACGCCCCCTCCACTTCGGCCGGCGCCAGGGCCACTGACTTGAGCGATCCCACAACGTCGGTGAACCACAGGCGCACGAAGCGTACGTCGCGCTCTTCGATTGTGCGCAGGACAAACTCTTGCTGGCGGTCCATGAAGGCCTCTTCTCCGGTCAACGTCCATGCTCCGGGTCCACAAGAAAGGGAAGCCGGCAGCAGTTCACCAACACTGTACTAAGCATTCGACGGCGATGCTGAAGCCCGCACCGCGTGTAACACAGCGTTTACAACCGATCCAGGGTCCGCGCCAGCCGCCGCACGCGGCGGGCACCTGCAAATGGCCGGTGGATTATGACCCTTATCACCCGTGCGCCAGGACCCGGCCGGTAGCAGGGACCGCGCACCGCCCACTACGCTCGTGCCATGGACTCCAGCAACAGTGCAGCCTCAGCCACGCCCGCAGAACAGCCCGCCCCTTACGGCAACGGGCCGGGCCACGGTGCTGCGGGATCGGAACGGCGGCCCGCGAAGGTGCGGATCCACCACCTGCTGCAGGCCAAGCAGGACGGCACGAGGTTTGCCATGCTCACCGCGTATGAGCAGTACACGGCCGAAATTTTTGATGCCGCCGGGATCGAGGTGCTCCTGGTGGGCGACTCCGCCTCCAACAACGTCTACGGCAACGAAACCAGCCTGCCCGTAACGGTGGACGAGCTGCTGCCCCTCTGCCGGGCCGTGGCCCGCTCCGCGAAGCGCGCCCTGGTGGTGGCCGACCTGCCCTTCGGCAGCTACGAGGTCTCAGCGGAACAGGCGGTGGCGACGGGGGTCCGGTTCCTCAAGGAAGGCCTGGCCCACGCCGTCAAGATCGAGGGCGGCAAGTACTACGCGGATACCGTGAAGGCAATGGTCCAGGCCGGCATCCCGGTCATGGCGCACATCGGTTTCACGCCGCAAAGCGAACACTCGCTGGGCGGCTACCGGGTCCAGGGCCGGGGAGAGGACGCCCAGCGCTTGATTGACGACGCCGTGGCGCTTGCTGACGCCGGCGCGTTCAGCGTGCTGATGGAAATGGTTCCGGCCGCCACAGCGGCAGCCATCGATGCCGCCGTCGCAGTTCCCACGGTGGGGATCGGCGCCGGCAAGGAAACCACCGGCCAGGTGCTCGTCTGGCAGGACATGGCCGGGCTGCGCGGCGGAAAAATGGCCAAGTTCGTCAAGCAGTACGCGGACCTCCGCACCACGCTCCTGGACGCCGCCACGGCTTACGGCGAGGATGTCAGGTCCGGGCAGTTCCCCGGACCCGAGCACTCCTTCTAGCTCAGTCCTCGTCCTGCTTGTCCCACTGCTCGTTCCGGGCCCGCACCTTCTCCATCGCGTGCTCGGCTTCCTCACGGGTCTTGTAGGGGCCGATCAACTGGCTCCAGTCGGACTGCCGGTCCTCCTCGACCTCGTGGGTGTTGACGTTATACCAGTACTCACTCATGGCTGCTCCTGTCCCCGTCCGGCAGGCTGCCGGGCCTGACCTGCGTAACGTTCCTGCTGACGCGGTCCTGCCACGGCTTCCTGTTGCCAGGCGTTCTGTGGTCCCTTATATGATCAATCTATGCCTTCCCTTGCCTCCACTGCACCCATCGGCACCCTCACCCCGGGAACCGTGGGCCCGCAGCGCCCCGTTCCGGCAACCATCCCCCGCCCGGAGTACGTGGGCAGGCCCGCGCCGGCCAAATTCACCGGCTCCGAGGTGAAATCCGCCGAGACGGTGGAAAAGATCCGGGTGGCGGGCAGGATCGCGGCCCAGGCCATCGTGGAGGTGGGCAAGCACATCAAGCCCGGCGTGACCACTGACCAGCTGGACCAGGTGGGCCACGAGTTCCTCCTCGACCACCATGCCTACCCCTCCACCCTCGGCTACCGGGGTTTCCCCAAGTCGCTGTGCTCCTCCCTGAACGAGGTCATCTGCCACGGCATCCCGGACAGTACGGTGGTCCGTGACGGCGACATCATCAACATCGACATCACCGCATACATCAACGGTGTGCACGGCGACACCAACTTCACCTTCCCGGTGGGTGAGGTGGACGAGGATTCGCGGCTGCTGGTGGAGCGGACGCAGGAATCCCTGAACCGCGCCATCAAGGCCGTGGCCCCGGGCCGGGAGATCAACGTGATCGGCCGGGCCATCCAGTCCTACGCCAAGCGCTTCAACTACGGCGTGGTCCGCGATTTCACCGGCCATGGCGTGGGAGAGGCCTTCCACACGGGGCTGATCATCCCGCACTATGACGCTGCGCCCGCCTACAACACGGTCATCGAGACCGGCATGGTGTTCACCATTGAACCGATGCTCACCCTGGGCACCGTGGAATGGGACATGTGGGCCGACGACTGGACAGTGGTCACCAAGGACCGCAAGCGCACCGCGCAGTTCGAACACACCCTGCTTGTTACGGAATCCGGCGCGGAAATCCTCACGCTGCCGTAACCTGTTCCTTCAACCTTCGACGCCCGGTGCCTGCACCGGATGTCCGGGCCGGCAGTTCGCCGGTTCTCCCCTGCCCGCCACCGCACGAACGGATACCCCTTGGCCAAGAAGGACGAAAAGTCGCACAAGAACGCCCCACTGATCGGCATCGACATCGGAGGGACGGGCATTAAGGGCGGCATTGTCGACCTTAAGAAGGGCAAGCTGCTCGGTGAGCGGTTCCGCGTGCCCACCCCGCAGCCGGCCACCCCCGAAGCGGTTGCTGAAGCAGTGGCACAGGTGGTCGCCGAACTCTCCGCCCGGCCCGAAGCCCCCGCCGCCGGTTCGCCGGTCGGTGTGACGTTCCCCGGCATCATCCAGCACGGCGTGGTGCATTCGGCCGCGAACGTGGACAAATCCTGGCTGGACACGGACATCGACGCCCTCCTGACCGAACGCCTGGGCCGCCCCGTGGAGGTCATCAACGATGCCGACGCCGCAGGCCTTGCCGAAGCGCGCTACGGCGCAGGCGAGGGCGTCGCCGGCACGGTCCTGGTGATCACGCTGGGCACCGGCATCGGTTCGGCGTTCATCTTTGACGGCAAGCTGGTACCCAACGCCGAACTGGGCCACCTGGAAGTGGACGGCTTCGACGCGGAGAGCAAGGCCTCCGCGGTGGCCCGCGAACGCGACGGCCTGTCCTGGGACGAATACAGTGTCCTCCTGCAGCGCTACTTCTCCCACGTCGAGTTCCTCTTCTCCCCCGAACTCTTTATTGTGGGCGGCGGGATCTCCAAGCGGGCGGACGAGTACCTGCCCAACCTCAAGCTGCGCACCAAAATCGTTCCGGCCGAGCTGCGCAACGAGGCAGGCATTGTGGGCGCCGCCATCGAAATCGCCCTGAAGCACAAACTGGCCAAGTAGCCGGTGGCTGCAACGGAACCGGCCGCCGGCGGCACCGACCGCGGGGTCCTGCTGGTTACCGGTGCCAGCCGCGGCATCGGGGCCGCCATTGCCCGGCGCGCCGCCCGTGCGGGTTACGCCGTGGTGGTGAACTACTCGGAGGACTCCGCCGGTGCGGAGCGGGTGGTCCAGGACATTCACGACGACGGCGGCACGGCACTGGCTGCACGCGCGGACATCAGCGTGCCCGCCGCCGTCGGCTCCCTTTTTGATGCCGCGGCGCGCCTGGGCGAGGTCACCGCCGTGGTCAACAACGCCGGGATTACCGGGAACCTGATCGGTAACCTGGTGGACATGCCGGCGGAAAACGTCAGCCGGGTGATGGACGTCAACGTCGGCGGCACCATCTTTATGTGCCAGGAGGCGGTGCGGCGGATGGGCACGCAGGCGGGTGGCCGCGGCGGGGCCATCATCAACATCTCCTCCACCGCCACCAAGGCCGGTTCACCCGGGACCTGGGCCCACTACGCTGCGTCCAAGGGCGCCGTGGATGTCCTGACCACAGGACTGGCCGCCGAGGTGGCACAGCATGGGATCCGGGTCAACGCCGTGGCCCCCGGCAGCACCAACACCGGGCTGCATGCCGCGGCAGGAATGCCGGACCGGGTGGCACGGCTGAACCCCACCATCCCGATGGGCAGGGGCGCCGAACCCGAAGAGGTGGCAGCCGCCGTCCTGTGGCTGCTTTCGGACGAGGCCGCCTACATCACCGGCGCCATCCTGCCCGTTTCCGGCGGCAGGTAACCGGCCGGGCCGGGGGGCCCAGGCAGCAGATGGACCGGTCCGGGGGTGCCGGCGGCGGCTGCGGCTTCCCCTCCGCGCCGCCACCGGCAAGCTAAAGGGCGCTTTTCTCCGGGCCCACGGGTGCCGTGGCCGGACCGGCCGCAGCGTCCTGGTCCGCTTCATGGCGGAGCAGGGAGATGGCTGTTTCGAAGTCCGCCAGGGACTCGAAGGCCTGGTAGACGCTGGCGAACCGGAGGTAGGCCACCTTGTCCAGCTTCTGCAGCGGGCCAAGAATCACCAGCCCCACCTCATGGGCGTCGATTTCCGCGGCTCCGGAGGCGCGGATCTGCTCCTCCACCTCCTGGGCCAGCAGCGCGAGGTCATCCTCGCTGACAGGCCTGCCCTGGCACGCCTTGCGGACGCCGTTAATGACCTTGCTGCGGCTGAACGGCTCACCGACGCCGGAGCGCTTGATCACGGACAGGCTGGTGGTTTCCACTGTGGTGAACCGGCGGCCGCAGCCAGGGCACTGGCGACGGCGGCGGATGGCCGAGCCGTCATCAGCCATGCGGCTGTCAACAACGCGGGAATCGGGATTGCGGCAGAACGGACAGTACAAGGTGTCCCCTTTCGCACGGTCCCGGTGACCGGGACGTCCCAACCGGCCCCCGGCGGAGGCGGCAGTACAGCACTGTTCAGTTTACGGCCACATCTGGGGTAATCACAATCCTGTAATTACTACATGTGGTGCCTAGCGCGCTGCGGGGAAGCGGGCGGTCACCGCGTCGCCGTGTGCCGGCAGGTCCTCTGCCCGGGAAAGGCTGACGATGTGGCCGCTGACCTCGGAGAGCGCCGCACGGCTGTAGTTGATCACCTGGATGGCCCGCAGGAAAGTGGTGACGTTCAAGCCGGAAGAGAAGGCTGCGGTGCCGCTGGTGGGCAGGACGTGGTTGGAGCCTGCGCAGTAGTCGCCCAGGCTGACCGGGCTGTAGTCCCCCACAAATATGGCTCCGGCGTTCCTGATCCGGGCTGCCACGGCTGCGGCGTCCCGGGTCATGATCTCCAGGTGCTCGGCGGCGTAGGCGTCGCAGGCGGCGATGCCCTGTTCCAGGCCGTCCACCAGCACCACCCCTGACTGCGGCCCGGACAGGGCTTCAGCCACCCTGGCGGCGTGCCGGGTGGCGGCAGCCTGCCGGTCCAGTTCAACACGCACCGCTGCGGCGAGTTCCCCGGAGTCCGTCACCAGAACTGACGCTGCCTGCGGATCGTGCTCGGCTTGGCTGATGAGGTCTGCGGCCACGAGGTGCGGCTGGGCGCTGGAGTCGGCGAGGATAGCGATCTCCGTGGTGCCGGCCTCCGAATCGATCCCCACCACTCCCTTGACCAGGCGCTTGGCCGTCGCCACAAAGATGTTGCCGGGGCCAGTCACCACATCCACGGGCTCCAGGGCGGGTCCGGCCGGGGCCGCCGGGATGCCGTAGGCGAAAGCGGCGATGGCCTGCGCGCCGCCGATGGCGTAAACCTCGGTAATCCCCAGCAGCGCGGCGGCGGCAAGGATGGTGGGGTGCGGCAGCCCGCCGAATTCCTTCTGCGGCGGCGACGCCAGGGCGATCGAGGCCACGCCCGCGGCTTGGGCGGGGACCACGTTCATGATCACGGAGGACGGGTAGACGGCCAGGCCACCGGGGACGTACAGGCCCACGCGTCCCACCGGGACCCAGTTCTGGCTGACCACGGCGCCGTCGCCCAGTTCAACGTCGATGTTCCGTGGACGCTGCCCGTCGGCAAAAATCCGGGCACGGCTGATCGATTCCTCCAGCGCGCTGCGCACCTCGGGATCCAGCCCGGCCAGGGCGGCGTCCAGCGCGTCCTGCGGGACCAGCGGGTGCTGCTGCTCCACGCCGTCGAACTTTGCCGCGAGGCTAGCCAGGGCGGCGAACCCGTCCGCCCTGACGGCGGCGATGATGCCGTGCACTTTTTCCTCGGCGTCGGCAACTGTCCGGCCCTTGGCCCGCGGCACGGCGGCGCGCAGTCCGGCCAGCGTCAGGTCCTGGCCGCGGAGGTCAACGGTGCGGAAGGCGACGGCGGAAGTGGCGGGGGCAGAAGGCTGGGAAGAAAGGCTCACCCGGCTATTTTACGGGGCCGGGGGCGTCCTGCCCGGACATCATCCCGGAGGCTGGCCTGCGGCCTGGAAACTGGATGATTTCGAGGACAAATACTGCGATGGCGGTGGCGGCCGGCCAGATCAGGATCACGGGCCAGGCGCGCAGCGAAAACGCCACACTGGCATTCAATGCCGGGTCGGCGGCAGGTCCCCACAGCGAGGCGGCGAGGAGGCCCGTCTGCCAGGCAAGGACTGCACCGCAGAACGACCCTGCCAGGCCCAGCACCAGGGCAGTCTGCGGGTCCGGCCGCTTGCTGCCGGCCAGGAAGGCCGCCACAAGGCAGCCGGCGAGGAGGAACAGGCCGGCGAGCGTCAGGTCCCGGGGCAGCCACGCCAGCGGGTTGGTGCCTGTGCCGAGGGCGGGGTCCCGGGTGATCAGGTTCAGCCCGGCCGGGGCCAGCAGCCACCAGAGGACGCCGGCAGGGATGCCTGCGGCAGCCGTCACCACGAGGGTGGCCCAGGATGGCCGTGCGCGCTGCCGGCGGGGAATAGTGCTCATGCAACAAACCTTAACAAATTACGGGGTGGTCCAGCGCCGGTCTTCCGGCTTCACAGGCGTTCGGCGCCCCGGCCACAGGGCCATACCCTTGAAGCCAAGCAACCTTTTATTTGTCAGGAGTTCCGGTGGATGAGACCAGTGCGTCGTTCGAGGCGACGTTCAAGCAGATGTTCCGCCGGCATGCAGCCGGCGTCGCCATCATCACAGTCAACTACCAGGACCGGCCCTACGGCTTCACTGCCACGTCAGTGGCGTCACTGTCTGCGCAGCCGCCGCGGTTTACGTTCAACATGGCCCGCAGCTCCAGCTCCTGGCCCGCCGTGGCCAACACCACCCACGTGGGCGTCCATATGCTGGGCCTGGAGAACCAGGACCTGGCTGACCGGTTCGCCAGGACCAGGAACCGTTTCGAAGGGGACCACTGGGAGGTGGGCCCGCACGGAGTGCCGGTCCTCAAGGACGTCGCCGGCTGGCTGATCGGGGAAGTCCAGATGCGGCTCTCGTTCGAGAACAACGCCGTGGTGGTGGTCCAGGTGGTGGACGGCCAGGTGGGCGGCGATGGCCTGCCCCTGCTGTACCACGACGGCGCCTACAGCCAGCCGGCACCCCTCGACTACGAGATCTGAGGGGCGGCCGGGGCGTAGCGGCGGGTCAGGCGTCCAGGCAGGCTGGCCCCAGGAGGACCTTCAGGTCACCGAACAGTGACGGGCTGGGGTTCACCCGGAGGTGGACCGGCAGGCCCATGATCTCGGTGCGGGTATCGCCCTGCAGGTGCAGCCGGACTTCCGAGTTGCCCCGGTGGGTCCGGAGCACGTCGCCGAGCTCGGTGACCACGGCTTCGGTGGCCTTGTGCGTGGCCATGGTGATCACCAGCGGCCCGTTGAGCCCCTCGCTGAGGTCCGGCACGGACAGCTCCATGCAGTTCAGGGCGATGGCGCCGTCGTCGCGCTTCTGCAGGCGGCCCTTGACCACCACAATCAGGTCCTCCGCCAGTACGGAGGCGATGGGCCCGTAGACCTGGCCGAAGAACATTACTTCCAGTGAACCGCCCAGGTCCTCCACTTCGGCCCGGGCGTACGCGTTGCCGCTGGCTTTGGCGATCCGGCGGCTCAGGGAGGTGATCATGCCGGCGATGGTGATGATGGCGCCGTCCTGGGGTCCGTCCTCGCCGA
Source organism: Pseudarthrobacter sp. MEB009 (assembly GCF_030208875.1). Taxonomy (NCBI): domain Bacteria; kingdom Bacillati; phylum Actinomycetota; class Actinomycetes; order Micrococcales; family Micrococcaceae; genus Pseudarthrobacter; species Pseudarthrobacter sp. MEB009. Next base: position 77,758 of record NZ_JARVTC010000018.1, on the reverse strand, counting down.
GGACGGTAGTGATGCTCATTTCGGCGTGCTGGCTCAGGAGCCCTTCGAGCCCCTGCAGGGGGTGGTCGGAGACGTAGAGGCCCAGCATGTCCCGCTCGAAAGACAGTTTGTCCTTCTTTTCCCATTCGGGCAGGTCCGGGATTTCGATGCTGAGCGACGCTTCCGAGTCGGAATCCTCGAAGCCGGCAAAGAGGTCGAACTGGCCGATCGCCTCATTGCGCTTGAGGGTGATCACCGAGTCGATGGCTTCCTCGTGGATCATGGCCAGCGCACGCCGGTGGTGCCCCAGGGAGTCGAAGGCCCCGGACTTGATCAGTGACTCGATGGTGCGCTTGTTGCAGACCACCGCGGGGACCTTCATCAGGTAGTCCTTGAAGGAGATGTATGCTCCCTCGCTTTCGCGGGCGGCCACCATGGCTTCGACCGCGTTGACGCCCACGTTCCGGATGGCGCCCATGCCGAAGCGGATGTCGGTGCCCACCGGAGTGAAGTTCAGGGCGGACTCGTTCACATCCGGCGGCAGCACGGTGATGCCCATACGGCGGCATTCGTTGAGGTAGATGGCGGACTTGTCCTTGTCGTCCCCCACGGAGGTCAGCAGCGCAGCCATGTACTCCGGCGCGTAGTGCGCCTTGAGGTACGCAGTCCAGTAGGAAATGACGCCGTAGGCCGCCGAGTGCGCCTTGTTGAAGGCGTAGTCGGAGAAGGGCAGCAGGATGTCCCAGAGGGTTTTCACGGCAGCCATGGAGTAGCCGTTGTCCTGCATGCCCTGGGAGAACCCGGCGAACTGCTTGTCCAGCTCGGATTTCTTCTTTTTGCCCATGGCGCGGCGAAGGATGTCGGCCTGGCCCAGGGAGTAGCCGGCCAGCTTCTGGGCCACGGCCATGACCTGCTCCTGGTACACAATCAGGCCGTACGTACCGCCCAGGATTTCCGCGAGCGGTTCCTTGAGCTCGGGGTGGATGGGGATGACTTCCTGGATGCCGTTCTTGCGCAGGGCATAGTCGGTGTGGGCGTTGGCGCCCATGGGGCCGGGACGGTACAGGGCAAGCACTGCCGAGATGTCTTCGAAGTTGTCAGGCTTCATGAGCTTCAGGAGGGAGCGCATGGGGCCGCCGTCGAGCTGGAACACCCCGAGGGTGTCGCCGCGGGCCAGGAGTTCGTAGGATTCGACGTCGTCCAGTTCCAGGGTCTCCAGGTCCAGGTCGATGTTCCGGTTCATCTTGATGTTTTCCAGGGCATCGGAAATGATCGTCAGGTTCCTCAGGCCGAGGAAGTCCATCTTGATCAGGCCCAGGCCCTCGGACGTCGGATAGTCGAACTGCGTGATGACCTGGCCGTCCTGGAAGCGGCGCATGACGGGGATCACGTCGATGATGGGGTCCGAGGACATGATCACGCCGGCGGCGTGCACGCCCCACTGGCGTTTCAGGCCTTCGATGCCCAGGGCCGTTTCGAAGACCTTGGCGGCTTCGGGGTCAGTGGCGATCAGCTGCCGGAAGTCGCCGGCCTCGCTGTAGCGCTTTGAGTCCTTGTTCTGGATATCGGCCAGGGGGATGTCCTTGGCCATCACGGCGGGCGGCAGCGCCTTGGTCAGCGTTTCGCCCATGCTGAACGGGTAGCCCAGCACGCGGGAGGAGTCCTTGAGCGCCTGCTTGGTTTTGATGGTGCCGTAGGTGACGATCATGGCCACGCGCTCATCGCCGTATTTGCGGGTGACGTAGTCGATGACTTCGGAGCGGCGCCGGTCATCGAAGTCGACGTCGAAGTCGGGCATGGAGACGCGGTCGGGGTTCAGGAACCGTTCGAAGATCAGGCCGTGGTGCAGCGGATCGAGGTCGGTGATGCGCATGGCGTAGGCAACCATGGAACCAGCGCCGGAACCACGGCCGGGACCCACGCGGATACCGTTGTTTTTGGCCCAGTTGATGAAGTCGGCCACCACCAGGAAGTAGCCCGGGAAGCCCATGGACGTGATGACTTCGAGTTCGTAGTCTGCCTGCTTGCGGACCTTGTCCGGGATGCCCTGCGGGTAGCGGTAGCGCAGTCCGGTATCCACTTCCTTGACCAGCCAGGAGGTTTCGTCCTCACCCTCCGGGCAGGGGAACCGGGGCATGTAGTTGGCGCCGGTGTTGAACGAAACTTCGCAGCGTTCGGCGATCAGGAGGGTGTTGTCGCAGGCTTCCGGGTGGTCGCGGAACAGTTCCCGCATTTCCCGCGGCGACTTGAGGTAATAGCCGCTGCCGGAGAACGCGAAGCGGGAGCCGCCGTTGTCGTACGTGGGTTCCAGGAGCGTGGAGCCGGACTGGATGGCGAGCAGCGCCTCGTGCGCCTTCGCGTCGTGCTCGTGGGTGTAGTGCAGGTCGTTGGTAGCCACCAGGGGCAGGTTAAGGTCCTTGGCCAGGCGCAGCAGGTCGCCGGTGACCCGCCGCTCGATATCCAGGCCGTGGTCCATCAGTTCGCAGAAGTAGTTTTCCGCACCGAAGATATCCCGGAATTCGGCGGCCGCCTCCAGGGCCTCGCGGTACTGGCCGAGCCGAAGGCGGGTCTGGACTTCTCCGGAGGGGCAGCCTGTGGTGGCGATGAGGCCTTCGGAGTAGGTGTTCAGCAGTTCGCGGTCCAGCCGGGGCCACTTGCCGAATACCGAGTCGAGGGAGGCGATGGAGGAGGCTCGGAACAGGTTGCGCATGCCGACGTTGTTGTAGCTCAGCAGCGTCATGTGGGTGTAGGAGCCACCGCCGGAGACGTCGTCCTTGCGCTGGTTTTCCTCGCCCCAGCGGACGCGGCTCTTGTCGCCGCGGGCCGTGCCGGGGGTGACGTAGGCTTCCACCCCGATGATGGGTTTGATGCCCTTATCCGTGGCTTTCCGCCAGAAATCAAAGGCCCCGAAGAGGTACCCGTGGTCCGTGGTGGCCAGCGCCGGCATGCCCAGCCGGTCGGTTTCATCGAACAGTTCACCCAGCCGGGCCGCCCCATCCAGCATGGAGTATTCGGTGTGGGTGTGCAGGTGGACGAACGAATCATTGCTGGAAGTCACCGCACCATTCTACGCACTGGCGCGCGTGGGGATGGCTAGGCCTGGCCCGAGCCGAGCACTTCCAGTGCGTGGGAAAGGTCCTGCGGGTACTCGCTGGACACCAGCACAGGTTCACCGGTGACGGGATGCTCGAAGCCCAGCTGACGGGCGTGCAGCCACTGCCGCGTGAGCCCCAGGGTGGCCGCGAGCCGCGGGTCCGCTCCGTAGGTCAGGTCGCCGACGCAGGGGTGGCGGAGGGCGGAGAAATGCACTCGGATCTGGTGGGTGCGTCCCGTTTCGAGGTGCACCTCCACCAGCGATGCTTTTCCGAAGGCCTCCAGGACTTCATAGTGCGTGACGGAGGGGCGGCCGTCCTCGATGACGGCGAAGCGCCAGTCGTGGCCGGGATGCCGGCCGATGGGCGCGTCGATGGTGCCTTCGAGCGGGTCAGGCAGTCCCTGGACCACCGCGTGGTAGACCTTCTCCACGGTGCGCTCCTTGAAAGCCCGCTTCAGGGCCGTGTAGGCGCGCTCGGACTTGGCCACCACCATCACGCCCGACGTGCCGACGTCGAGCCGGTGGACGATGCCGGCGCGTTCCGGTGCCCCGGACGTGGAAATGCGGTAACCAGCCCCGGCGAGGCCGCCCACCACCGTGGGGCCCACCCAGCCCGGTGACGGGTGCGCGGCAACCCCCACGGGCTTGTCGACGACGACGAAATCTTCGTCGTCGAGCAGGATCAACAGGTCTTCCACAACTTCCTCCACGACTTCCAGCGGGTCGCGCCGGTCCGGAATGGTGACCAGGAGTTCGTCTCCGGCCACGAGTTTTGCCGACTTGCCCAGCACCTTGCCGCCGGCAACAACGTTGCCTTCGGCCAGGAGGGTGGCCGCCATCGAACGGGAGATGCCCAGCAGGGCGGCCAGGCCGGCGTCGGCCCGTGTTCCGCCGAATTCTCCGGCAACAATGATGCGCTCAGGCATCACCGGACTCCTTCGCCGTGTCGGGGCTGGTTTTGGCCGCAGCGTGCAGTCGGGCACCGTCCATGCCAATGCCGCGGAGCGTCAGGATGCAGATGATCGCCACCGCGGAGACCACTGCGGAGTCGGCGATGTTGAAGATGGCGAAGTTGGGTAGCTGGATGAAGTCCACCACATGGCCCATTCCGAAGGAAGGTTCCCGGAACAGCCGGTCTGTCAGGTTTCCCAGTGCGCCGCCGAGCAGCAGCCCCAGGGCAAGCGCCCACCAGCGGGAGCCGATTTTGCGGATCTGGAACAGGATGGCGACCACCACGGCCGCCATGATGATGGAAAAGATCCAGGTTACGTTCTCGCCGATCGAGAAAGCGGCGCCGGAGTTCCTGATGAAGTACCAGTGCAGGACCGGCGGCAGGACGGGGATCCGTTCGCCCTCCACCATGGTGGATACCACCCAGATCTTCGTCAGTTGGTCAAAGACGTAGGCGAAGACTGCGAACCCGGCAAACAGGGACAGCAGCACGGCGCGGCGGGGGCGCTGCGAAGGCGGGACAGGGCGTGCAGCGGCAGCGGCAGGTTCGTCAGTCATGGTGCTTTCATTCGTGATAGCGGTATTAATGCCAAAAGCCGGTGGCCGAGGAATCCTCAGCCACCGGCTTTCAGAATACGTGCTGGGTGGATCAGTTGGCTTCGCTGACTTCCGGTGCAGCGACGGAGCCGCGTGCGTCGAGGTCGCGGAGCTGGCCCTCGATGTAAGCCTTGAGGCGTGAACGGTAGTCGCGTTCGAAGCCGCGCAGCTGCTCGACCTTGCGCTCCAGGACGGACCGCTGCTGTTCCAGGGCGCCGAGGATCTTGCGTGACTTTTCCTGGGCGTCGTTGACGAGGCTGGAGGCTTCGATCTGCGCTTCGGCGATGATCTTGTCCTTCTGGGCCTGGCCGTCGGAGACGTGGCGGTCGTGCATCTGCTGGGCCATGGCCAACAGGCCGGCAGCGGATTCCGCTGACGGGGTGTTGGCCGGGGCTGCTGCTGCCGGTGCCGGTGCGGCCTGTACTGCCGGGGCGGGAGCGGCCGGAGCGGCTTCCTTCTTCTTGGCAGCTTCGGCGGCCTTGGCTGCCTCGGCCTTCTCGTTGGCGTCGTCCTTGTCGGCCTTGACCGGTGCGGGGACCTTCTCCACCACAGGTGCTGCGGCGGTGGCGGCCGGGACGCTGGTGCCGGAATCGGCGAGCTTCTTGCGGAGCTCGTCGTTTTCCTGGTTCAGGCGTCGGAGTTCGACGACGATTTCGTCTAGGAAGTCATCAACTTCGTCCTGGTCGTAGCCCTCGCGGAACTTGGTGGGCTGAAAGCGTTTGTTGACAACGTCTTCTGGCGTCAAAGCCATCTGGTCACCTCACTGGTCTGGTTAGTCAGTAGGCCTTCCGGCCGTCAAAACTACGGTACCTAAATTTGGTCTGCTACCTGTAATTCAACACTGAAGTGTCAAATACGGGTTTTCTTCACTTCACCCTAGCCGTTCCCGGGGCGGGCCCAGCGTATTTGACAGGGTTTCGCGGGTATTCAGGCGAGGCTGCGGGTGATTCCCATCGCAATGCTCACGGCGATGAACAGAATCAGGAACCCCAGGTCCAGCGAAATGCCGCCGAGCCGCAGGGGCGGGATCAGCCGGCGGAGCACCTTCAGGGGCGGGTCGGTGATCGAGTAGACAGTGTGCGCCGCCACCAGGGCGGCCCCGCGGGGCCGCCATTCCCGGGCAAACATCTGCACCCAGTCAAAGACCAGGCGGATGATCAGGGCGACAAAAAAGAGCAGGAGGGCGAGATAGACAAGTCCGAAAACAATTCCCATGACTTAACTCATATCTCCATGTCAGTTGTGATTACCGCGGCGTTGTGCCGGTTCTTCTGGTCTATTTCAGCACAGATGCCAGGCAGGTGTCCCTGCCTGGCATCCGGTGCGGCCTTGCCGGTCAGCTCTGGTTGAAGAAACTGGCCTGGGTGTCGCTGGCTTTTTTGTCATCGCCGATGACTTCAACGTACGACGGCGAGAGCAGGAAGACCTTGTTGGTGACCCGTTCGATGCTGCCGCGGAGTCCGAAGACCAAGCCGGCGGAGAAATCGACCAGGCGCTTGGCGTCTGCCTCGCCCATGTCGGTGACGTTCATGATCACCGGAATGCCGTCCCGGAAGCTCTCACCGATGAGTTTGGCATCGTTGTAGGAGCGCGGGTGGATGGTGGTGATCTGCCGGAGCCCGGTAATTTCCTCGCGGCTGGACGCCGCACGCTTGATGGGTGTCACAGGGGCGCGGTATTCCTCTTCGGGGCTGTAGGACGCTTCCCGGCTGACTTCGCGGACCGGTGCGGGCGCACGGCGTTCCTCGCGGTCTGCTTCCATGGGTTCGTCCTCATCCTTACGTGTGGTCTGGTGCTCGGACTCGTAATGCTCATCGCCATCGGCGAGCCCAAGATAGATCATTGTCTTGCGCAGAGCGCCGGCCATGGTCGACTCCTATTTCGTATGTCCCGGATGCGGGCCGCCCAATGGTTTGACAGCACTGGAGTCCCCGCCGATCACTTCCAACAGGATCGACGCTACCCCACCGCGGGACGTGTTCCGAGAATATCGGAGCCGATCCGCAGGTGTGTCGCCCCGAAGCGGATGGCCGCCTCGAGGTCCTGGCTCATGCCCGCTGAAATGCCCGTGGCGCCGGGGTGCTGCGCCACCAGCCGGGCGGACACGCCGGCAAGTTTTTCGAAGGCCGATTCCGGCTGGCCACCCAGCGGGGCAACCGCCATCACGCCTGCCAACCGGAGGCCTTCCGCTGCCGCTATCCGGTGGGCCAGTTCCGGAACGTCGGCCGGGTCCGCTCCGCCGCGGTGCGCGCCGGCGTCCTCCTCCAGGCTGACCTGGATGAAACAGTCCAGGTCCGGGCGGGGCGCACCATCCTGCGCGGCCGTATTCTGAGCAGTGGCCATGGCCTTTGCCAGGGCATCCACCAGCTGGACCCGGTCCACGGAGTGCACGGCGGCTGCGTAACGGGCCACGGATTTGGCTTTTTTGCTCTGGACCTGTCCCACAAAGTGCCAGGTGAGGCCACAGTCCGCCAGTTCGGCGGCTTTGGCGGCCGCCTCCTGGTCCCTGTTTTCGCCAACGTCCCGGACCCCAAGGGCTGCCAGCCGGCGGACGTCCGCGGCCGGGTGGAATTTGGTCACCACAATCAGGCGGGGCGGCCGGTCCTGCCGGCCTGCGTCGGCGGCAGCACGCGTTATCCGGGCCTGGACGGCTGCCAGCCGGTCCGCCAGTTCAAGGGAACGGGGGTCGGCCCCGTGGGGTGCGGATTCAGTCATGGCTCCACACCACCCCGGCGAACCGTCCGGTCTTTTGGTTGCGCCGGTATGAGTAGAGGGATTCCGTCTCCAGGGTGCAGGGGCCGGTGTAATCCACCGGAACGCCGGCAGCTTCAAGCTGGCTGCGCGCTCCGGCCGGAAGGTCAAGGGCCGGGGTTCCCCAGGAGGTGGTGCCCGCGGTGGCGGGGACTGCGGCGGCCACCTCATCGCGGAGCCCGGCCGGCACCTCGTAGCAGTGTCCGCAGATTGAAGGGCCCAGCCAGGCACGGATGCCGGTGGCGCCCAGGGACCGCATGCTGTCCACGGCTTTTGGCAGGACACCGTTGGCGATTCCAGGCCGGCCGGCGTGGACGGCGGCAAGGACCGGACCGGCCGGCGAGGTTCCGGCCAGGAGCACGGGAATGCAGTCCGCCACCATCACGGCCAGCGGCACCCCGAGCGAGACCATGGCATCGGCGTCGGGGGCCGGGCCGCCGGCGGCCATCACGGCCACGGTGGAACCGTGGACCTGGTTCATGAACAACAGGTCCTGCGGCGCCACGCCCATGGATTGCTCCAGGTGGGCGCGGCGGCCGCGGACTTCGTCGGGGTGGTCCCCCACATGCAAAGCCAGGTTCCCGGCGCGGACATCCGTGAATGCGGCGGAAACACCGGGCAGGATGTCTGCACGCCAGAGGAACAAGCCGGACCCTACTTCAGGAAGTCGGGGACATCCAGGTCATCCGAGCGGCTGCCGGTCATGTCCGGCTCCACCACGGACGGCAGGTCCACGTCGAAACCGGAGTCGGCCGGGACGGCGCTGGGACGCTGCTGGCCCCAGTTGCCCAGGCCGGCAGCGCCGACGCCCGCGTGCACGGGCTGGACGTTGGTGTGGTGGTTGCCGGCGGTGGGCGCCTGGGCGGGTGCGGCAGCGGGGGCTGCCGGGCGCTGCGGGGCGACCTGGGCCTGCGACTGGTCCATGGACGGCGAGGTGGCCTTGACGTCGTCGAAGCCGGCCGCGATGACCGTAACGCGGGCTTCGTCACCGAGGGCGTCGTCGATGACGGCGCCGAAGATGATGTTGGCTTCGGGGTGTGCCACTTCCTGCACCAGGCGGGCTGCCTCGTTGATTTCGAACAGGCCGAGGTCGGAGCCGCCCTGGATGGAGAGCAGCACGCCGTGGGCGCCGTCGATGGATGCTTCCAGCAGCGGCGATGCGATGGCCAGTTCCGCGGCCTTCACGGCGCGGTCCTCGCCACGGGCGGAGCCGATGCCCATCAGCGCCGAGCCTGCACCCTGCATCACCGACTTGACGTCGGCGAAGTCGAGGTTGATCAGGCCGGGGGTGGTGATGAGGTCGGTGATGCCCTGGACGCCGGACAGCAGCACCTGGTCAGCGGAGCGGAAGGCGTCAAGCACCGAGACGTTGCGGTCGCTGATGGACAGCAGGCGGTCGTTGGGGATCACGATGAGGGTGTCGACTTCGTCGCGGAGGGCGTCGATGCCGGCCTCGGCGGAGCCCGCACGGCGGCGGCCTTCGAAGGTGAACGGACGGGTCACAACGCCGATGGTCAGGGCGCCCAGGGACCGCGCGATGCGGGCCACTACGGGCGCGCCGCCGGTTCCGGTGCCGCCACCTTCGCCGGCGGTCACAAAGACCATGTCCGCGCCGCGGAGGACTTCTTCAATCTCGTCGGCGTGGTCCTCGGCGGCCTGCTTGCCCACCTCGGGGTTGGCGCCGGCGCCAAGGCCGCGGGTGAGTTCGCGGCCGACGTCGAGCTTGACGTCGGCGTCACTCATCAACAGCGCCTGGGCGTCCGTGTTGATGGCGATGAATTCGACACCACGGAGGCCCACATCGATCATGCGGTTGACTGCGTTTACGCCACCGCCGCCGATGCCGACGACTTTGATGACGGCCAAGTAGTTCTGCGGAGCTGCCACGTTACGTGTCCCTTGTTCGTGTCTTTTTTGTTCGTGTGTACTGCGAAGTTTGCTGCGAAAGCTGATGGAGGACTTGAATCCTGAAACCTTAACCTTCGTGTTGAAGGTTATAGTTATGTCAAGTAACTCATGTCTGGAACGGTATTTCCTCTGGTTCCCACATTCAATAACCGGGTCCGCGTGTCGGATTAATACCCGAAAGAAAGCGCCTCATCGCGTCACGGGGTGGCGCGGGACACTGACGTCATAGACCTTGACCGGGTTTTTGGGATCCACGGGGGCCTTCAGCAGGGCAGCCAGGACCTTGGCTTTGAGCTCCTTCTCCGACGCGTTGCCCCACACAATGGTCTGGCCGTCCACCAGCTTCAGTTCCACCGCGTCCACCGACTGGGCGGACGCGTTGGAGAGCTTGGCCAGGACGTCGGCGGGCAGCGCCGCCAGCACGTTGGCGGTGGCCAGGAAGAGGTCCTGGCCGATGGTGCCCGCTCCCCCGTCGATCACGGGCAGGGCGACGGACGCGGGGTCGGCTGTGGTGGCCAGCCGGACGCCGTCGACGTCCACCAGCTGGTACTGCTCGCCCTGCTTCACCAGCGCCACGGGAACCCGCTCACGGACTGTTACGGCAAGGCCCGACGGCGGCCGGGCCAGGATGGCGACGGATTCCACCTGCACCAGTGGTTCCAGCAGCCGGGAAACTTCTTCCTTGCTGATCTGGGGCAGCGGTTTGCCCTGCAGCGGTGACAGGGCGGCCTGCACCTGGTCCGGCGCCAGCAGCTTGGTCCCGGACACGCTGACCTCGCGGAGCGCCAGGATCGGGGAGTAGATGGCTGCGGCCAGCACCACGGCCACCAGCACAGCGATGGTGGACGCTGCCACCAGCAGGTTACGGCGGCGCCGCTTGCTTTTGGGCTCCGGGAACGCCACCACGTTGGCAGCGGTTCCTGCACCGTTGGACTGGTGCCGCGCACGCCGCCAGCCAGGCAGCGCCAGGCGTGCCGCCCGGGCCGGCTTTCCGGAACCGGGTGCGGCGGGCACGGGCGCGCCGGGCACGGAAGCGCCCGGAGCGGGGAGGCTCCGGGAGGCCGAGATGATGTCTGCAGCGGGCTTGGCCGCTGCAGGCCGAACTGCCTCCTGCTGGCCGGTATCCTCCTGGCTGCCGGGGTCGGGGCGTCCGGCAGGGCGCCCCGGGTTGCCTGGGCCGCCGGCCCGGTTCGCAGAGGTGTAGGTGAGCCGGCGGGAGCTAGGCACGCAGGGCCTCGACAATCCGGGCACCGTACGCCGTGACGTCGCCCGCACCGGCGGTGAGCACAATGTCACCGGGAGCCGCGGCGGCCGCCAGGGCAGCGGCGGCATCGGCTGCTTCAACCAGCCGGCCGCCCGGGCCCAGGTGGTCCGCGATCAGCTGGCTGGTGACACCCGGGATGGGGTCCTCGCGGGCCGGGTAGATGTCCAGGACAAGCGCCGTGTCGGCGAGGTTGAGCGCCCCGGCGAACTCGGCAGCGAACTCGCGGGTGCGGGAAAACAGGTGCGGCTGGAACAGGACGTGCACCTTGTGGGCGCCCGCCACGCTCCTGGCCGCCGTCAGCGCCGCCCGGACTTCGGTGGGATGGTGGGCATAGTCGTCAAACACACGCACTCCCCCGGCTTCGCCCTTGAGCTCGAAGCGCCGGGAAGCGCCGGCGAAGTGGCCCAGGGCCGAGGCCGCGGCTGCGGGGTCCACGCCCAGCTCCAGGGCCACCGCGAAGGCTGCCGCCGCGTTCAGGGCGTTGTGCCTGCCGGGTACCTGCAGGGCCAGGTCGAACCGGCCGGCCGGGGCAGACACGGACACCTGGCCGGGACCGCCGTCGTGCAGCTGCAGGTCCGCCTCCGCGCCGGTGCCGTAGAGGAAAACCCGGGTGTTGCCCCGCTGCCGGGTCCGGTCCGCCAGCGCCAGCGCACCGGCGTCGTCCGCGCAGGCGATCAGGACGCCGTCCGCCGGCAGCAGTGCGGTGAAGCTGTCGAAGGAGGCGTAAACGGCCTCGGGCGTGCCGTAGTGGTCCAGGTGATCGGGCTCGACGTTGGTGACCACGGCGATCTGCGGCCGGTAGTTCAGGAAGGACCCGTCGGACTCGTCAGCCTCGGCCACAAAGATCCCGGACGAGCCGTGCGCGGCGTTGACGCCGAGTGCCGGGACGTTGGCGCCGATTGCGAACGTGGGGTCCAGGCCCGCGCCTTTCAGCAGCACCGCGACCATGGAGGTCGTGGTGGACTTCCCGTGTGTCCCGGCCACTGTCACCACGGTGTCCGCGCCCATGATGGCGGCCAGGGCCTGGGAGCGGTGCAGGACGGGCAGGCCGGCCTCCCGGGCGGCGGCGAGTTCGGGGTTATCAGCCCGGATGGCGGAGCCGGCCACAACCGTCTGGGCGTCACCCAGGTTGCCGGCCGCGTAGCCCACTCCGATCCGGGCGCCGGCGGCGGCAAGGTCCGCCATCACGGGCAGGTCCTTGGCATCGGAGCCGCTGACGGGTATCCCGCGGGCCACCATGATCCGTGCCACGGCGGACATGCCCACGCCGCCGATGCCGATGAAGTGGGTCCGGCCCAGGGTGGCAGGGCCGGTGGGGACGTCGATGCTCATGCGGAGACCGCTTCCAGGACGAGGCCGGCCATGCGCTGGTCGGCGTTGCGGATGCCAAGCTGGTGGGAACTGGCGGCCATGGCGGCCAGCCGTGCGGGATCGGTGGCCAGCGGGATCAGTTCCCGCTCCACCCAGCCGGGCGTGAAGTCCCGGTCAGGGACCAGGACCGCGCCGCCGGCCTTGACGAGCCCGGCAGCGTTGAGGGCCTGCTCGCCGTTGCCGATGGGCAGCGGCACCAGGACGGCCGGGACGCCAACGGCGGCTGCCTCACAGACGGTTGCGGCTCCCGAGCGGGCCAGCAGGAGGTCAGCGGCGGCGTACACCAGTTCCATGCCGGCCACGTATTCCACCTGCCGGTACCCGGCTGCAGCGAGGGGCTGCCCGGAGCTGCCTGCCACGGTCTTGCCGCGGCCGGTGATGTGCAGGGTCTGGATGCCGGCCGCAGCCAGTGTGCCGACTGCTGCCGCGATGGTCCGGTTGATGCTTTGCGCGCCGGAGGATCCCCCGGTGACGATGAGCGTGGGCAGGTGCGGGTCCAGTCCCAGCGCCGTCCGCGCATCGTGCCGGGCGGCGGCGCGGTCCAGGCCGGAAATTTCGGTGCGCATGGGCATCCCCACGTGCACGGCGTGGCGCAGCGGGGTGCCCTCGAACGCCACCGCGACCCGTTTGGTCAGCTGCGCACCCAGCCGGTTGGCCAGGCCGGGCCGGGCGTTGGCTTCATGGATCACAATCGGTACGCCCCGGCGTCGGGCTGCCAGGTACAGCGGCGTGCAGACATAACCGCCCACCCCCACCAGGACATCCGCCCCGGACTTGTCCAGGATCTCCCCTGCCTGCCGCACTGCGCCGGCCAGGCGGGCTGGAAGGCGCAGCAGGTCCAGGGAGGGCCGCCGCGGAAACGGCACCCGGTCAATGGTGGCAAGTTCCACGCCGGCGGCGGGTACCAGCCGGGTTTCCATCCCGGCGGGGGTACCGACGGCGAGGATGGCCGCGCCGGGCGAGGCGGCCCGGAGGGCAGCGGCGATGGCCAGGAGCGGGCTGATGTGGCCGGCAGTACCGCCACCCGCCAGGACGATGGATGGGTTTGTCGGAGTCATCGGTGGTTAGGCACGCTTCCTTGCAGTCTTCTTTTTGGCGGCGGTGTCTTTCGCCGTTTTGGCCTTCAGCTTCAGCATCCGGCGGGGCCGGATGGCGGGCGCCATCTGTTCCCTCGCCAGGGAGAGCACCACGCCGATGGCGCAGAGTGACATCAGCAGGGCCGAGCCGCCGTAGGAGATGAACGGCAGCGGCACGCCGATGACGGGCATCAGCCCGGTCACCACCGACATGTTGACGGTGGCCTGGCCCAGCAGCCACACCATGATGGTGCCGGCCAGGACGCGGTGGAACATGTCCTCCTGCGCCACGACCACCCGGTAGATGGCGGCGCCGAGGATGGCGAAGAGGATGAGGACGACGACGGTGCCCACCAGGCCGAGTTCCTCGCCGATGATGGCGAAGATGAAGTCGTTGTGGGCTTCGGGGATCCAGCTGTACTTTTGCCGGCTCTGGCCCAGCCCCACACCGAACCAGCCACCGGAGGCCAGGCCGTACAGGCCGTTCGTGGCCTGGTAGTTGGCGTCGGTGCCGTTGGCGCAGGTCTCGCCGGTCCACCAGGACGTGATGCGGCACATCCGGTTGGAGCTCGTCACGGCCATCAGCGCGGTTCCGGCAGCTGCGGCCAGACCGGCGATCCCAAAGAGGTACAGGGGTACGCCGGCAAAGAACAGCGCCGCTGCCGCAATCATCATGATGATCATGGCGGTGCCAAGGTCGTTGCCGATCAGGACCAGCCCGATCACGATCGCGGCCATGGGGACGGCCGGGATGGCCACGTGCTGCCAGCGGCTGAGCAGCCTGCCCTTCATGGCCAGCACGGTGGCCATCCACAGCGCCAGTGCCAGTTTCGAGGCCTCTGAGGGCTGGAACGTGATGCCGCCCAGGTCGATCCAGTTTTTGTTGCCGTTGATTTCGCTGCCCACTACCTGGACCAGGGCCAGCAGGACCACCGCGGCGCCTACCCCTGGCCACGCCAGGCGTTTCAGCCACACCACGTTGATCCGGGAAAGTACAAACATGGTGAACATGCCGATGGCCGCGAACACCCCCTGCTTCAGGGCGTCGCCGTACGGCGATTTCCCGGCGGCAATGGATTCGACGCTGGACGCGGACAGGACCATCATGATCCCGATGGCTGTCAGGGCCAGGGTGGATCCGAGGATCAGGTAATACGTGGACCCGTTCCGGGACGTACCGGTACCTTCAAGGGCGGACCAGAACCTGCGGTAGGCGGACCGCAGCCGGCCGGGAAGGGATACCGCCGGACGGGCCGTGGCACCGGTTTTTGCCGCTTTGGGCGCTGCGCCCTGCCGGGTTCCGGCCGGAGACTGCCGGGCCTGGGGGTTCCGGGCATGGCTTTTTTTGGCCTGCGGCCGGGTGGGCGTGCTGACCATTGTTACTCCTCGCCGGTCCGGGCCTGCCCCTCCACCAGCCCGCGGACAGCTTCAATGAAGGCGCCGCCACGGTGAGCATAGGAAGAGAACTGATCCATGGAAGCAGCTGCCGGGGCCATCAGCACAGTGTCGCCGGAGACGGCCACCTGCGCTGCTGACGCGACGGCCAGGGACATCACCTCTTCCCCGGACACGGGGCCGGCCGGACCAGGGGTCCGCTCCGCCGCAGCAGTCTGCACCCCTTCAGTGTGACCCGGCAGCGCGGGGATCATGGGGACATCCGGCGCGTGTCGCCGGAGGGCCTCAACGAGGGCCGAGGTGTCGGTTCCAATGAGCACCACGGCCTTGAGCCGCTTCGCGTTCTCACGGACCAGGTGGTCATAGCTGACGCCTTTGGAGAGGCCACCGGCGATCCACACCACGTTGGTGAAGGCTGCAAGGGAGGCGGCAGCGGCGTGCGGGTTGGTGGCCTTGGAATCGTTGATCCAGAGGATTCCGTTCTGCCGGGCCACGGGCTGGATGCGGTGGTCACCGGGGACGTAGTCGCGGATGCCCTGGCGGACCGCCTGCTGATCCACGCCGTAGGCCCGGACCAGGCCGGCTGCGGCCAGGACGTTGGCCACCATGTGCCGGGGTGCAAGTTCGCCGAGGTCGCTCATGGAAGCCAGTTCCGCGGCGCTGTCCCTGCGCCCTTCGATGAATGCACGGTCCACCAGCAGCCCTTCCACCACACCGAGCATGCTGACGGCCGGCGTGACGGTGGTGAATCCCACGGCGCGGCAGCCTTCAACCACGTCGGCGTTTTCCACCATCCGTTCGGTTTCGATCTGTTCCGCGTTGTAGATGCAGGCTTTGACGGTGCGTTCGTAGACTTTGGCTTTGTCGGCCAGGTAGGAGCCGTAGGAGCCGTGCCAGTCCACGTGGTCCTCGGCGACGTTGAGGCAGACGCTGGCGATGGGCGACAGGGATTCGGACCAGTGCAGCTGGAAGCTGGACAGTTCAACGGCAAGGACGTCATATTCCACCGGGTCCCGGAGCGCGTCCAGGATGGGGGTGCCCACGTTTCCTACAGCGAGGGCCTTGAGGCCGGCGGCGCGCAGCATGGATTCAGTCAGGCCCACCGTGGTGGTTTTGCCGTTGGTGCCGGTGATGGCAAGCCAGTCAGCGGTCGTCCGGCCCTCGCGGACCCGCACCCGCCAGGCAAGTTCAACGTCGCCCCATACCGGAATGTGGGCGCGCGCTGCGGCGGCGAGCAGGGCCTGGTCGGGACGCCAGCCCGGCGAGGTGACAATCAGTTCCGGCAGTTCGCCGTCGATCCTTGGAATGCTGGTGACGGCGTCCTCACCCAGCAGGACATCCACCGCGCCCACGATCCGGAGCGTGTCGGCCTGGGCCAGGGCGGTTTCGCTGGTGGCGGCATCAACCACCACCACGCGGGCCCCGAGCTCGATCAGGGTGTCGGCCGCGGCGAAGCCGGAGACGCCGATTCCGGTGACGGCAACACGCAGTCCGGACCAGTCGGAGTCCCAGGAGACCAGGGAGTTGAGCCGGGGGGAAACGGTCACAGCAGCACGACCCATTCAGCGTAGAAGATGCCCAGGCCTACGGCGACGAACAGGCCGCAGAGGATCCAGAAGCGGACCACCACTGTGACTTCCGCCCAGCCCTTGAGCTCGAAGTGGTGCTGCAGCGGTGCCATCTTGAAGACACGTTTGCCGCCAGTGGCTTTGAAGTAGCCCACCTGGATGATGACAGAGAGGGTGATGATGACGAAGAGGCCACCGATGATGCCCAGCAGCAGTTCGGTGCGGGACAGGATGGCGAAGCCGGCAACGGCACCGCCGATGGCCAGGGAGCCGGTGTCCCCCATGAAGATTTTGGCCGGTGAGGTGTTCCACCACAGGAAGCCCACCAGGGCGGCGCTGAGGATGGCAGCCAGCAGCGCCAGGTCCAGGGGGTCACGGACGGAGTAGCAGCCGCTGCCGGCCTCGCGGGGCGAGCCGCAGGCCTGGTTGCTCTGCCAGATGCCCATGAGGGTGTACGCCCCGAAGACCATCACGGAGGCGCCCGCGGCCAGTCCGTCGAGGCCGTCAGTGAGGTTCACGCCGTTGGTGGCGGCGGTGACAATCAGGTTGGACCAGACCACAAAGAGGATGGCGCCAAGGACGGTGCCGCCGAACGCAAGGTCCAGCCAGGGCAGGTCGCGCACCAGGGAGATTTTGGTCGACGCCGGCGTCAGCCCGTTCTCGTCCGGGAAGTTCAGTGCCAGGACGGCGAAGATGATGCCCACCGCGGCCTGGAGGATGAGTTTGGCTTTGGCGTCCAGGCCCAGGCTGCGTTGGCGCGAGATCTTGATGAAGTCGTCCAGGAAGCCCACCAGTCCCATGCCCACCATCAGGAAGAGCAGGATCAGGGCGGACGCTGACGGTCCGGGCGAGTCGGGGTTCATCATCAGCATGATGAGATGCGTGAGCCCGTAGCTCAGGAGCACCGCCGCGACCACCACGGTGCCGCCCATGGTGGGCGTGCCGCGCTTGGTGTGGTGCGAGGTGGGTCCGTCATCACGGATGAACTGGCCGTAGCCGCGGCGCACCAGGAGCCGGATGAAAAGTGGGGTCCCTACGAGGGCGAACAGCAGGGCAAGGCCCGCACCGATCAAAAGTGCAATCACGGCAGAGTGCTCCTTTCATCGGCGTTTTGCTGGGTTTGTGGGGGTAATGCTATCCGATCGCCCAGATGGCGAAGCCCCACGCTGTTGGAGGACTTGAACAGGACCAGGTCGCCGGGTTTGAGTTCGTGGTTGAGCAGTTCGTAGGCCTCTTCGGCGTTTTCAGTGAAGATGCATTCGTCCCCCCAGGATCCTTCCTGGACGGCGGAAACGTAGAGGGCGCGGGCCTCCCGGCCCACCACCACCAGTCGGGAGATGTTGAGCCGGACCACCTGCGTGCCCACGGCCGTGTGCTCGCGGATGGAGTCCGGTCCCAGCTCCAGCATGGCGCCCAGGACAGCCCAGGTCCGGCGGCCCCGGCCCAGGTCGGCCAGGGTGCGCAGTGCGGCCCGCATGGACTCCGGGTTGGCGTTGTAGGCGTCGTTGATGATGGTGACGCCGTCGGCGCGTTCGGTCCGCTCCATGCGCCAGCGGCTGGCGGCTGACTGGCTGCCCAGGGACGCGGCAATGGCTGCTGCGGGGATTCCGGCGGCATGCGCGGCCGCGGCGGCGGCGAGCAGGTTCGTTACGTGGTGGGCGCCGATGAGCTGGCTGCTGACGTGCAGCGGGGCGTCTTCGCCGGGGAGCTGCAGCTCGAATTCCGGGTTGCCGGCGGCGTTGGTGTCGGCGTCGAGGGCCTGCACTGCGGCATCCGGCCGGCCTTCGGCGGAGAACCCCAGCACCGTGGCGCCGGTGCGGTCCTGCATGGCGGCGACCCGGCCGTCGTCGAGGTTGATGATGGCTGTTCCTGCGGCGGACAGGCCTTCGACCAGTTCGCCCTTGGCGCGGGCGATGTTTTCCACGCCGCCGAATTCGCCGGCGTGGGCTGTTCCCACGCCCAGGACAACGCCGATATCAGGCTTGACCATTTCGGCGAGGTAGCGGATGTGGCCAACGCCGGTGGCGCCCATTTCGATCACCAGGTAACGGGTGCCGGCGTCGGCGCGGAAGACCGTCAGGGGCACTCCGACCTCGCCGTTGAAGGAACCCTGCGGCGCCACGGTATTTCCGGCAGCGGAGAAGATTCCTGCCAGCAGGTCCTTCGTGGTGGTTTTGCCGGCCGAGCCGGTGATGCCAACCACCGTCAGTTCCTCGCCGGCGGCTGCGCGGGCAGCCCGGATCCGGCGGACAGCCTCGGCGGCCAGCGCACCCATCGCCAGGACGGCGTCCGCCACCTGGACCGAGGGGTACACCGTGCCGTCGGGGGCGACGGCGGGGCGTTCGACAAGGGCGAGGGTGGCTCCGGCAACAAAGGCCGCGCCAATGAAGTCGTGCCCATCAGCGTGTTCGCCGGGTTTGGCGACGTAGAGCGAACCCGGTGTGGCGTCGCGTGAATCCGTCACCACCGACAGCGGCGTGGTTCCGGGATCGGCGGCCAGGCGCCCGTTAGTGATGTCGGCGATTTCCGCCGCAGTAAGTGCAATCATGTCGGTCTAGGACTCTATCCGGTCGTCTTGGAGAACGTTGAATCCCCTGGCTGTCAAGGCGTTGCGCAGTTCCACCCTGTCGTCGAGGGCGATGTTGACGCCCTGGACCTCCTGCCACACCTCGTGGCCGCGGCCCGCGACAAGGATGGTGTCCTGCGGTCCGGCGAGTTCCACGGCGCGCCGGATGGCTTCGTCGCGGGGGTGGATCTCGAGGATTTCGCAGGGCAGCGAGCCGCCGTCGCGGGCGGCCACGGCGCCGGCCAGGACATCAGCCCGGATGGCTGCGGCGTCCTCGTCGTGCGGGTCGTCGTCGGTGATGATCACGGTGTCGGCGAGCCGGGCTGCGATGGCGCCCATGGCGGGGCGTTTCCCTTGGTCGCGTTGCCCGGTGGCGCCGAAGACCACAATCAGTTTTGCGCCTTCCTCCCCCGGGCGCACGGCCTCGCAGGCACGGGCCAACGCGTCGGTGTTGTGGGCAAAATCAACCACAGCCGCCGGACGTTCGGAGATGAGCTGCATCCGGCCCGGGACGGCAACGGTGAACGGGTCCCGGGAATCAAGGGCAGCCTGGACCGTGGCGGCGTCGACTCCTGAGGCCAGGACCATCACCACGGCGAGGGCGGCGTTGGCCACGTTGAATCCGCCCGGCAGGCCGGTGTGGACCTGGAGGGTGGCGTTGCCGGGGCCGGTGAGGGTGAAGTCGGTGCCCAGGCCGCGGGCTGTGGTGGCAGTGATGGTCCAGTCCGCTGCGGCTCCGGGGCGGGTCGCGAGGGTGGTTGTGGGGATGGCTGCCGTGGCGGCGAGCCGGCGGCCCCACTCGTCGTCCACCGTCACCACGGCCCTGCCGGCCCTGGCCGGGGTGAAGAGGTCGGCTTTGGTGGCGAAGTAGTCGTCCATGGTGTGGTGCAGGTCCAGGTGGTCCTGGGTGAGGTTGGTGAATCCGGCCACGTCGAAGCGGACCCCATCCACGCGCTGGAAGGAGATGGCGTGGGAGGACACCTCCATGGCCGCGGCTTCAAGGCCCCGCTCGCGCATGAGTGCCAGCAGGGCGTGCACGTCGGTGGATTCCGGGGTGGTGAGCAGGCTGGGGATGGGCTCCCCGCCGGCAACGATCTCGATGGTGCCGATCAGCCCCGTGGTGCGGCCCAGGGCGCGCAGCAGCGAGGTGATGAAGTAGGTGGTGGTGGTTTTGCCGTTGGTGCCGGTGACGGCGAACAGCTCGGGCGCGGTCCCGTCGGTGGGCTGGCTGCCGTAAACCATTGCGGACAGGGGTCCCACCACGTTCCGGGGATGGTGGACCACCAGGACGGGGACCGGAGTGTCGGCGGCGAGGGCCAGGAGCCTGGCGCCGGCGTCGTCGGTGAGGACGGCGGCAGCGCCGGCGTCGATGGCCTGGGACACAAAGTCCGCACCGTGCCGGGTGGCCCCGGGGAGGGCGACGTACAGGTCGCCGGCTTCCACGGCGCGGGAGTTCAACGAGACTCCGGTGACAGCCACGTCAGCGGAGGCGCCGGGTACGGCCACGCCCAGCGCGTCGCCGATGGTTGCCAGGCTGACCGGGACAACGGTGGAGGGGCGGAACGGCGACCGGCCGGCCTGCGGGTCCGGGGCCGGGCCGCCGGACGGGGTGAACTCTGACAAGGGATCTCCGATGGTGCTAGGGGTGCCCGCCGCGTTCAGGCCGGCCGGCCGGGCCGGCTGTTGGTGCCGGGGAATTACTTGGCGAACTGGGGCAGCCTTGCCGGCTCACCCGTGGACGGCTGGACGTTGTAGGTGCGCAGCGCCTGGCTCATGACGGACCGGAAAACCGGGCCGTTGGTGATGCCGTAGATGCTGCCCTTGGGCCGCTGCAGGACCACCTCAACAATAAACCGGGGATCGTCCATCGGCGCCATCCCCACCATCGAGGCGGTGTAGCCGCAGTAGCCGGACTTGCCGTCGTCGCACGGCGATTCCGAGGTGCCGGTCTTGGCGCCGACGCGGTAGCCGTCAATGCCGGCGTCCTTGATCTGGCCTTCGGTAACCGCGCTTTCCAGGATGTCCTGGACCTGCTGTGCCGTGTTGTTGGATACCACCTGGCGGGAGGGTTCGGCCGGAACCTTTTCCTCGGTCCCATCAGGGGAAACATAGGAATCGATGAGCCGTGGCTGAAGCATGACGCCGTTGTTGGCGATGGTCTGGAAGGCCCGGACGGTCTGCAGTGTTGACTGCGAAACTCCCTGCCCGAAAAGGACTGTGTATTCCTGCCGACCGTCCCATTGGTCGGCTGGAGTCAGGATGCCTGAGGCGGTGGCGGGCAGGCCGATATCGGGGGCTTCGCCGATCCCGAATTTCTTCAGCCAGTCGTACCGCTGGTCTTTGGACAGCTGCTGGCCGGCCATCACGGTTCCCGTGTTCATGGAGTAGCCAAGGATCCCGGCGAGCGTCCGCTCCTCGGTGCCGTGGGAGAAGGAGTCTGTGAATGTCTGCCCGTCCACGGTGTAGGAGGGCGGGAGCGTATATTCGCTCAAGGGGTTGGCTTTGCCCTCGTCAATGAGGGCTGCTGCGGTAATCATCTTCTGGACCGAACCCGGTTCGTAGGCGGCTGTGACGGAGCGGACGCCGCGGTCCTTCGCAGCCACCAACCCGGGGTTGTTGGGGTCGGGTGCGTTGGTGTCGGCCATGGCCACGAGGTTGCCGGTCTTGGCGTCCATCACAATGATGACGCCCCACTCGGCGCCCAGCTTGTCCGACTGGCTTTGGATGGCCTGCTGGGCGAAGTACTGCAGGTCCGAGTTCAGGGTGAGCTTGACGTCCTTGCCGTCCTCCGGCGGGGTCAGTTCGTCAAAGCCCACGGGAATCCGGAGCCCGTCTGCGCCTTCCTCGTACAGTCGTTTGCCGTCGGTGCCCTTCAGCAACCCGTCCTGGGTCTGTTCGATACCGGCCTGGCCGGTGGTTCCGTCCTGGAGGAAACCCACGATCCCGCCGGCCACGGAGCCGTTGGGATAAACACGCTTGCTGACACCCTGGCTGACAAGCCCGGGAATCTGAAGCTGGGAGATGCGGTCCTCGTCCTCGGGTTTGACCTCTTTGGCGACAACGTAGTACTTCTTGTCCCCCGTCAGTGCTTCCCTGACGGCAGCGGGTTCCATGCCAAGGGCGGTGGCGAGTTCGTTGATGCCTTGGTCCCGGCTGACGGTAACCAGCTTGGGTTCGCCGTCGACAGTATCCAGGCGCCGGAAGTTTTCCGTGGCGGTGTTCAGCACCTGGTCCACCACGATGTCATAGCGGATCACGCTGTTGGCAAGGACGGTCCCGTTGGAGTCCAGGATGCTGCCGCGTTCTGCGGGCAGGGTGGTCTGGGTCATGCGCTTGTCCAGGGCGGCCTCGGCGATACCGCCAACGTCCAGGCCCTGGACCAGGAAGAGCTTGCCGCCCACCACCAGGAGCAGGGCGAGCATGATGCTCAGGCCCAGCCGCAACCGTTTGGTGGCGTTGGGGGCTTTGCCTGCCAGTGCTTTTCCGGTCTTCTGCGCCACCTGCGATATTCCTTGCTGCTCGACCGTCGTGCCTGTCTGTCCTACGTTACTGCCCGGGGGCCTTCTGCTGGGGAGCCGGCACGGACCCGCCGTTCAACTCCACTTTCGGGGCGGCCGGCGCTGCCGCGGCGGGCTTCTCCACCGGCGCAACCGCGGCCGGTGCGGCTTCGGCAGGTTTCCGGCTCTCCAGCGGCTCACCCTTAGTGGCCGGCGGCACCACAATCAGCTGTCCGGCAACGGCCGGCGCCGGTATCACGGCACCTTCCGTGGTGCCCTTCACGGCCGGGGTGGCCTTACCCGTAACGGTGAGCGTGGACAGGTCGATCTGGCCCTGGACAGTGGAAGCCACCATGCCGAGGTCCTTCGCTTTGGCCGCAAGGTTCTGCGGCGCCTCGAAGTTCTGCACCTGCTGGGTCAGGTCCTGGTTTTCCTTGGTGAGTTTGCTCTGCGTGGCGCGCAGTTCCACCAGCTGGTACTGCGAGGTGGACACCGAAATGTTCAGGACCAGCACAGCCACCAGGGCAACGGCCAACAGTGCGAAGCAGAGGACCACAAACGGGGCCCGGCGTTTACGGGGCACCGTCCTGACCACTGAGAGCGGTGTGCGCTCCCGCCGCTTTTCGCCGGGCTTTGCAGCGGGCACGCCGGCGCCGGCTGACCTGCCGCTGACGGCGGGAAAGTTCTTGACGGCGGCGGTGCTCATGCAGCTCTCCTGGCTCGGATACGTTCCGCTGCCCGCAGTCTTGCTGAAGCGGCGCGGGGGTTTTCAGCGATTTCGACGGCGGTGGGCACCTCGGTGCCTTTGGTCAGGGTCTTCAGTTCAGGCTTGTGTTCCTCAAGTTCCACGGGGAAGCCGAGGGGCGCCGAGGATTTGGAACGGGACTGCAGGACGCCCTTGACGATTTTGTCCTCCAGCGAGTGGTAGGACATCACCACCAGGCGGCCGCCCATGGCCAGTGCATCGGCGGCAGCCGGGACGGCCCGTTCAAGCACTTCGAGTTCCTCGTTCACTTCGATCCGCAGAGCCTGGAACGTCCGCTTGGCGGGGTGCCCGCCCGACTTGGCCGCAGCGGCGGGGACCACGGAGCGGATCTGTTCCACCAGTTCGCCGGTGGTGCTGAACGCCTTGACGGCACGTGCGGCCACAATCCGGTTGGCAATGCGGCCGGCAAACTTTTCCTCACCCCATTTGCGGATGATCCGGACCAGTTCGTCTTCGCTGTAGTTGTTAACGACGTCGGCAGCGGTCTGCCCGCGGCTGGTGTCCATGCGCATGTCGAGGGGCGCGTCAAAGGAGTAAGCGAAACCCCGTTCGCGTTCGTCCAGCTGCAGGGACGAGACGCCGAGGTCCATCAGGATTCCGGAAACGTTTGCGACGCCGAGATCCGCCAGGACGTCCGCGATCTCGTCGTAGACGGCGTGGACCAGGTCGGTCCGGGCCGAGAAGGGAGCCAGCCGCTCCCCCGCCAGCGCCAGGGCCTCTTCGTCGCGGTCGATGCCGATGAGGTGAAGGTCCGGGAACCGCTGCAGCATGGCTTCCGAGTGCCCGCCCATGCCAAGCGTGGCATCGATGGCCACGGGCGTTTCGCCGCGGAGCCGGGCAGCTTCGAATCCGGGTGCCAACAAATTAATGCACCGGTCCTTGAGGACCGGCACATGGCGTTCGGACGTGGGCTTGGGGTGTTCGTTCATGCCTCGTCCTTTCTCGCCGTTGGTACTGCTGATTGCTTCTTGGTCTGGATCCCCATCCGCGCCTACCGTCCTGCCCGCCTGGCTCCGGGGAAGTGAGCCAGGTTGGCCGGTCGACGGGCCGGCTGGAGATCCCGATCAAGAAGCGTTCCTGCTGTCCGCCCGGGATCCTAAAGAATGCCCGGGATCGGATCATCAGTTTCGGAGAACGCTGTTTCCTTCTCCGCGAGGTACTCGTTCCATGCCTGGGCGTCCCAGATCTCCGCGCGGGATCCTGCACCTATGACGGCCAGTTCCCTGCCAAGACCTGCGTACTCCCGAAGCGCCGGGGGGATGGTGACCCGCCCCTGCTTGTCCGGTACCTCATCCGAGGCTCCAGAGAGAAAAACACGGATGTAGTCACGGGCCTGCTTGGAGGAAATTGGTGCCTCCCGCATCTGCTCGTGAACCCGCGCAAACTCCTTCTCGCTGAAAACGTAGATGCAACGTTCCTGGCCCCTTGTCAGCACCAGTCCGCTGGCAAGCTCCTCACGGAACTTAGCGGGAAGAATAACCCGGCCCTTTTCATCCAGACGCGGCGAATGTGTGCCAAGAAACATTGGCCCACCGCCTGTCTGCTGTCAGGAACTGCACATCCCCTATGTTGCAACTACCCTCTTATGTCCTCCACATTACTCCACTTTCCACCACAGTCAACGCAAAACGCTCCACCTGAGGGGTGGAACCGGGTCCCGTTGGCTCCACCTGCCGCGTTTTTGCGCCGGTGGTGCGAAGTGGAGGCTTCAGGGCACGGAGCCGGGCTGCGAACCGCTGGGAAGAGGCGTGGCGCGAACCGCTGGGAAGAGGCGTGGCGCGAACCGGCTCCGGAGGATCGCTGATCCGGCGCTTAAACGCCAAAAGGCCCGCCGAAGCGGGCCTTTTGCTGCACCCGCCGGATGGCGGGGGCAAAGTGGAGGGGACAGGGTGGCGGTGGCCAAACGTGGAGTGCCGGTCCTGGGACCGGCATACCGGCCTAGGGTTCGCCGCGGCGCCGTTCGTCCCAGCGCTCTTCGAGGCTGTTCATAAACGAGCTTCGCTGCTTCCCGGGCTTGGGGCTGCCTGCCTTGTTGCCGGCTTTGGCCGCGGCCGAGCTGCGCATCGTCGCGAAGTAGACACCGCCGCCCATAACGATGAAGCCCAGCACACCCAGAATGATGTTTTGCAGGGTCACGCCCACCAACAGCAGGAAGATCCCTGCCAACGTGCACAGGACGCCGATAACGACGTGCCTGGTTGACCAGGAGCGTCCTGGATCCGACCCCATGGAGTTTGCAAACTTGGGGTCATCCTCGTGAAGCTGCTTTTCCAGCTGCTCAAGCAGCTTTTGTTCGTGCTCCGACAGCGGCATCACGACCTCCTTTACTAGGCCAACGTCCGGTCTGGTCCCAGCCAGTACTCTGTATCCATCAACGACTGGGGTGCCTGGAATGTTCCCGCCGTGCCGTCGATGGCAGTAGCGGGGACCAGGCACGCAGCCCACGGAGCGGGAGCATGTCCAAGAGGGTCCGGCAGTAAGTCCATTCACTCAAAAACTATGTAGTAATAAGGATAGTTTGTTGGGGCCCGATCTGAAAGACGGCAATGACTTTCCAACCGGCTGCATCCCGGACAGTTAGCTTGCGGGTTCCCCACCGGCGTCCGGTTCCATCAATCGGGCCGGCAGGACGGACTTGTTGCCGAATTTCCGGGTGACCTGGTCCAGGACCTGTTCGGCCGCCCGCCAGTTGTCATCCCGGCGGTCAAAGCTCAATTGCAGCGACGTCCGTGCGGCATCCTCAAGCTGTTCCGCCCTGACCCCCACCAGCCTGACGGTCATGGGCCGCTCCCCCACCGATTCCAGCAGCTGCAGGGCCACCGCGTAGATGAGTTGCGCACTGTCGACCGGCGTTTGGACGGTGCGGCTTCGGGTGATGGTGGAGAAGTCGGCGAACCGCAGCTTCAGGGCGACAGTGCGGGCCACCATCCCCGCACTGCGCAGCCGGCCTGCCGTGCGGTGTGCCAAGCGCAGGATCTCCCGGTGGAGGAGGGCGTCGTCCGCGGTGTCCACGGCGAAGGTCTCCTCCGCGCCGATGCTCTTCTCCAGCCGCGTGGGGGTGACCGGGCGGGCGTCAATGCCCCACGACAGGTTGTGGACGTGTTCGCCGGTGGCCCCGAGGGTCCGCTTGAGGGTGGCCACTGGCGTGGCGGCCACATCCGCCACGGTCCTGATCCCCATGTTGGCCAGGACGTCGGCGGTCTTGGCGCCTACGCCCCACAGGGCGCCCACCGGAAGGCTGTGCAGGTAGGCCACGGTCTGGTCCGGGCCGATCATCAGCAAACCGTCGGGTTTGCATCGGGTGGAGGCAATTTTGGCAACGAACTTTGTTTCGGCGATCCCCACGGAGGAGGTGATCCCGAGCTCGGCGGCCACGCGGCGGCGGATCAGTTCGCCGATGCCCCGGGGCGGGCCGAGGCGGCGCAGGGCCCCAGTGACGTCCAGGAACGCCTCGTCCACGCTGAGCGGCTCAACCAGGTCCGTGACGGATTCGAAGATGGCCATCAGCTGGGCCGAGACCTCGTAGTACAGCTTGTGTCGGGGTTCAATCACCACGGCCTGCGGACACATCCTCATGGCCACGGCCATGGGCATTGCTGATTTGACGCCGAAGGCCCTGGCCTCGTAGGAGCCTGAGAGGACCACCGAACGTTCGCCGGGGAATCCCACGATCACCGGCCTGCCCACAAGTTCGGGCCGTGTCCGCAGCTCGACGGAAACAAAAAAGGCATCCATGTCCACGTGCATGATGCACTGGCGCCGGCGGCCCGTGGCGGCTGGCTGCACCGGCTGGTCCCTACCCTGTTGCTGCACGGCTGTAATCCTATCCGCTGGTACTGACTAAACTGGAGGCTGCATCCGGTATCAACACCAGGAGGAACGCCCCTGTGACGGTCTTTGGAAGACTTCGAACCACTGGCCTGGCCGCCGCTGCGGCCGGCGCCGCGCTGGCCCTGGCGGCCTGCAGCCCAACACCGTCGGGGTCCCCCGCTCCCAGCCCTTCCGATTCCTCGCCGGCTGCC
The DNA here is from genome assembly GCF_030208875.1 of Pseudarthrobacter sp. MEB009. NCBI lineage: Bacteria > Bacillati > Actinomycetota > Actinomycetes > Micrococcales > Micrococcaceae > Pseudarthrobacter > Pseudarthrobacter sp. MEB009. The sequence continues at coordinate 50,953 of NZ_JARVTC010000018.1, read as the reverse complement.
GCCGAAACCGCTGCAACTGCGCCGCCCAGCCCGTCGGCGTCGCCCAATACCTCCGCCACCGTGGGCGCCCTGGTGGCGGGGTTCCCGCAGCAGCTGCTGCCCCTTATGCCGCAGGCCACTGTCCAGTCAAGCAGCTTCGACAAGGCCTCCACCCTGGCCACCGTTGGCCTGGTGGCCACCGTGAACGCGCCGGCTGCCGCCGTCGTGGATTTCTACACCAAGGCGCTGGAGCCGCAGGGCTTCAAAGCCGTCCCGGGCGATGCCGTCGCCGGCCAGCCGTCCAAGGACTTCGTGCGCGGCGACAACGAGACCGTTAACCTCTCCGTGGTGGAGAAGGCCGGCGTGAGCACCTTCACCATCGGCGCCAACGTCGCAGCCGGGTCCGCCAAGTGACGGCGGCCGAGCAGCTTCGCAATGAGCAGGCCGACTTCGTGGCGGCTGTGGCCGGGGAGCTGACAGCGTTCCTCACGTCGCGGCAGTCAGTGATGTCCGCCATCTCCCCGGACATCGACCCCATTATGGGGGCCATCTCCAACCTCGTCACCGGCGGAAAGCGCCTGCGGGCCCTCATGTGTTACTGGGGCTGGCGCGGCGCCGGCGGCGATCCCGCCGCCGCTGAGGTGGTCACGGCGGGAGCTGCGCTGGAGCTTTTCCAGGCCGCCGCCCTGATCCATGACGACATCATCGACCGGTCCGATACGAGGCGCGGCGGACCCAGCGTGCACCGCAGCTTCAGCCAGCTGCACGGTGCCCAGGGTTGGGCACTGGACAGCGAACGCTTCGGACAGGCCGCCGGTATCCTCGCCGGGGACCTGTGCCTTTCGTTCAGCGAGGAAGCCTTCACGGACATCGGCGAGCGGGCGGCTGCCGGCAGCCGGGCCAGGCTCATCTTCAACCTGATGCGCGCCGAGGTCATGGCCGGGCAGTACCTGGATATCCTCGAGGAGGTGGCCGGCCCGGTCCGGGACCGGGCCGGGGCAGTCAGCCGGGCGCACTCCATCATCAGGTTCAAGAGCGCCAAATATTCCACCGAACATCCGCTGGCCCTGGGCGGCGCCCTGGCCGGTGCGTCGAACGAGCTGCTGCGGGGCTATTCGGCCTTCGCGCTGCCGCTGGGTGAGGCCTTCCAGCTCCGCGATGACGTCCTGGGCGTCTTCGGCGATCCGCTGACCACCGGCAAACCTGCCGGCGACGACCTTCGCGAAGGCAAGCGGACGGTCCTGGTGGCCCTCGCCCTGGACCAGGCCTCAGAAGCCGAATCCGCGTTCATCGACTCCCGCCTGGGCAGCCAGGACCTTTCCGACGAAGACATCCTGGAGATCCGCAGGATCATTGAGGAGTCCGGTGCGCTGCAGGCAACCGAGGTGCTGATCAACGAATTCGGGGCGGCGGCTTTTGACGCCCTCGAGGCCCTGGACCTGGACGAGCTGCCCAAGACGGCGCTGCGGCGGCTGGCCGAGGCCACCGTCAGCCGCGCGTCCTGAGGGAATGTGCCGTTACCAGGCCAGGGTCTGGGCCCGGCGCCGGATTTCGGTCTTCCGGCCCTCGCGGAGGGCGTCGATGGGACGCCCGCGCAGTGATTCGTCCGGGGTAAACAGCCAGATGATCAGGTCCTCATCGGAGTACCCTGCGTCGGCCAGGACCACGATGGTCCCCTTGAGGCTGTCCACCACCAGGCCGTCCTGGATAAAAGCCGCGGGGACCGAGCGGATGCGCCGCGCACCGACCCTGAGCGCGGCCAGGGACCGTTCATCGAGCAGGCTGTGGACCCTGGTGATGGAAATATCCAGCAACTGGGCGACGTCGGGCAGGGGCAACCATTCGCCCACAAGGTTTTCTACATTACTCACTGACCAAGATTGCCATGCCGCGTACCGTGCCGCCTAGTCGGAACCGCCGCCGCTGCCCCGGCCCGCGGACACACCAGGAATTTCCGCGTTACGGCAATTACCGGAATTCTTGTGCTAATCCCGGATTCATGAGAGATTCACACTGATCACACTGGTAACAGCAATAACTTGACTAACATTAGTATCAAATATGACAACGGCCTCCCCACCGTTGAAAGCCGTTATGACCCCCCGCAGTGAGAAGAGGATCCATTCCATGACGACGTTCCGTCCGCGCAAGCACTCCACCAGGCCGAGTCTGCCGATGATTGCCGCCACCACCGCGGCACTGCCCGCGGTTGTTTTGTCGTCCCTTGCACTCGCGCAGCCGGCGGCCGCCGAGCAGCCTGCCCGCGCCATCCCCGCCACCCTCGCAGCGGCGCTGAAGGCCCAGGCCGCACAGGTGGCAACAATCATCCCCGCCGCCGCCGTGCCTGCCGCTATTCCTGCCCTGCGCCCCGCCGCGCCGGCAGTACCCGCCGAGTACACCATTGCGCGTGGCGACACCATCAGCGCCGTGGCCGGCCGGTACGGCCTGGGCACCAACGAGGTGCTGGCCCTGAACAACCTGCAGGCCAACACGATCATCTACCCCGGCCAGAAGATCAAGCTCCCCGGCTCCGCGAAACCGGCCACCCCGGCCGCAGCCCCGGCTGCGCCGGCAGCCGCGCCGTCCACCGGAGCCACGTACACGGTCAAGCCCGGCGATACGCTCGGCGCCATCGCTGCCCGGCACAACGTGAGCCTGTCCAACGTGTTCAGCTGGAACAACCTGGGCATGAATTCGATCATCTACCCGGGCCAGAAGATCAAGGTGGGGGCAGGCGGCGCGCCCGCAGCCGCCCCGGCCCCGGCAGCCCCGCTGGCCAACACGTCCGCCACGTCGCCTGCTTCGGGCCAGTACACCATCAAGGCCGGCGACACGCTCTGGGCCATCGCTTCCCGGAACGGCGTCAGCCTGGCCAGCCTGCTGACCGCAAACCGGTTGAACGCCAGTGCCATCATCTACCCCGGCAGCAAACTGGTCATCCCGAACGGTTCAGCCCCCGCTGCCGCCGCCCCTGCTGCACCTGCGGCTCCGGCTGCGCCCGCCGCGCCGCTGGTCCCCAGCTCGTTCCTGGGCTTCAGCTACCCGGCCGCTGTGGTGAGCTCAGCCAACGAGAACAAGGCACTCCTGAACGCCTCCCCGGTTCCGTCCCGGGCCGAAATGAAGACCATTGTTGCCGACACGGCCCGGAAGATGGGCGTTGAGCCCTCGCTCGCCCTGGCCTTCGCGTTCCAGGAGTCCAGCTTCGACCACCGTTCGGTTTCGCCCGCCAACGCCATCGGCACCATGCAGGTTATTCCGAGTTCCGGCCAGTGGGCGTCCGACCTGGTGGGACGGAAGCTGAACCTGCTTGACCCGTATGACAACGCCACCGCTGGTGTTGCCATCATCAGGCAACTGCTCGCCACCAGCAGGGACCGCGACTCGGCCATCGCCGGCTACTACCAGGGCCAGTATTCCGTCAGCAAGTACGGCATGTACGACGACACCAAGCGTTACGTCGCCAGCATCAAGGCACACCAGCAGAGCTTCGGCTAGGACTGCGGGCCCGGCTGCCGGGCCCGCATCATGCAGTGCGGACAGGGTCCGGACCGGAATGAGCCGGTTCGGGCCCTTTCCGTTGCGGGATTAGGATCGAGGGATGCAGGAACACGTGTCAGACCCCCTCGTCGGAACGCTGGTGGACAACCGCTACGCGGTGCTGTCCAAGCTGGCGCGCGGCGGCATGTCCACTGTTTACCTGGCCATGGACCAGCGCCTGGAGCGCGAAGTGGCCCTGAAGGTGCTGCACCCCTACCTCTCAGCCGACGAAACGTTCCTTGACCGCCTGGGCCGCGAAGCCAAGGCGGCCGCCAGGCTTTCCCACCCCCACGTGGTGGGCGTTTACGACCAGGGCACCGATAACTCCACGGCGTACCTGGTGATGGAATACATCAAGGGCCACACCCTGCGTGACCTCCTCAACAACAAGGGCCCGCTGCCGCCCCGGCTGGCGCTGGCGCTTATTGATCCCGTGGTGGCCGGCCTCGCCGCCGCCCACGCCGCCGGCTTCATCCACCGGGACGTCAAACCGGAAAATGTGCTGATCGCCGACGACGGCAGGATCAAGATCGGCGACTTCGGCCTGGCCAGGGCGGTAACCACCGCCACCAGCACCGGAGCCCTCATCGGAACCGTGGCGTACCTGTCACCCGAACTGGTCCTCACCAAACCCGCCGACGCCCGGAGCGATGTCTACTCGGTGGGCATCATGCTCTACGAGATGCTGACCGGACGGCAGCCGTTCAGCGGCGAGAGCACCATCCAGGTGGCCTACCAGCACGTTCACGCCACGGTGGGACCGCCGTCGGCGGTTGTTCCGGGCCTTGCCGCCGAAGTGGACGAACTGGTGCAATGGTGCACCGCCAACGACCCCGAGAACCGGCCCGTGGACGCCGCCGCCCTCCTCCAGGAGCTGCGCCACATCCGCACCAACCTCACGGACCCGGAGTTGGACCTGCAGCCCCCGGCCCGCGCCGGACACACCGGCATGCCTCCCGTCCCGGTCCAGCACCCCACGGAGCACATCGCGGCGGCCCACAACCCCACAGAGTTCATTCCCGCGGTACAAAACCCCACCGAATTCATTTCCCAAGGCAGCAATCCAACCACCATCATGCCGCCGTCCCGCCCGCCGGGCGGTCCGGGCGGGCAGGATGCGCAGCGGCCCGGATACGCCGCGCAGCCGGCCTCCCAGCCGGCGGCGTGGGCGGCGCCCGGCTCCGGGCATGCCCTGACGCCGCCCGGCGACCGGGACGACAACCGGCAGGCCGGTCCCTGGGAACCGGTCGCACCGCTGCCCGGCAAACGTGAACAGCGCAGGCTGGATAAGGAGTCGGAGAAGGCCCGGGCACGTGCGGCTGCCACCCCCGTGCGGACCCTCCGCGAGGGCAGCCCCCGCCGCCGCGGCGTCCTGTGGGTGGTCATCCTGGTCATCGCGGCGCTGCTGGCCACCGGGGCAGGCTGGTTCTTCGGTATGGGCCCCGGGGCTGCAGCCAGCATTCCTGCGGTGGCCAACAAGACCGTTGCGCAGGCCCAGCAGATCCTGGACCAGGCTGGCTTCCGCGCCACCACCAGCGATGTTTTTGACGACGACGTCCCCAGCGGGCTGGTGGTGGGCAGCGAGCCGGGTGCCGGCGTCGAAATCCGGAAGTTCCAGCCGGTGTCCCTGTTCGTCTCCAAGGGCCCGCAACTGTTTCCGCTGCCGGATTTCGCCGGCGGCACCCTGGACGAGGCCAAATCCGGACTGAACACGGCGGAAATGGCGCTGGGCGCCGTAACCGAGGCTTTTGACGAAAAAGTGCCGGCCGGCGTGGTGATGAGCCAGGACCCTGCGGGGGGAACAGCGGTGCGGCACGGAACGCCAGTGGCATTGACGGTCTCCAAGGGCCCGCAGCCCCTTCCGGTCCCGTCCGTGGTGGGCCAGAAGGAAGACGCTGCCAAGAAGGCCATCGAAGCGGCCGGGCTGAAGGCAGAGGTGGCCGCCGAGGAGGTCTTCGACGCGAAGGTCCCCGAAGGATCAGTGGCGAGCCAGTCCCCCGCGAACGGCACCCTCACCAGGGGCGGCACGGTCACGCTCACGATCTCCAAGGGGCCGCGCATGGTGGACGTGCCAAGCTTCATCGGCAAACAGGCCTCGGACGCACGGGCAGCGCTGGAGAAGCTCGGTTTCGTTGTTAATGAGGACAAAATCCTTGGCGGCTTCTTTGGTACCGTCCGAGCCCAGGATCCGGTGAACACCAAAGCTCCCTTCGGCTCCGTCATTACACTAACCGTGGTCTAGCCGGACCGGACCGTTAACGGAAAATGCCCGCCAGCCAGGGGTTTCCTGGCCGGCGGGCATTTCTTCTGTCAGCCTCTAGTTCTTGGCCAGCGCCCCTGCCACCAGGAACGCCATCTCCAGCGACTGCATGTGGTTCAGGCGCGGGTCGCAGACGGATTCGTAACGGTCCAGGAACGCTTCCTGGTCCACGGGATCGGCGCCGCCCAGGCACTCGGCAACGTCGTCGCCGGTCATTTCGACGTGCAGGCCACCCGGGACGGTGCCCAGGGCCTGGTGCACCTCGAAGAAACCGCGCACCTCGTCGATGACGTCGTCGAAGTTGCGGGTTTTGTAGCCGTTGGGCGAGGTGACGGTGTTGCCGTGCATGGGGTCGGTGACCCACAGGACCTGCGCACCGGAGGCCGTGACCTTCTCCACGACGGCGGGAAGCTTCTCCCGGATGTTGCCGGCGCCCATGCGGGTGATGAAGGTGAGCCGGCCCGGCTCGCGCTCGGGGTCCAGCTTGTCGATGAGGCGCAACGCGTCGTCGCCCGTGGTGGACGGGCCGAGCTTGACGCCGATCGGGTTGCGGACCCGCGAGAGGAAGTCGACGTGCGCGTGGTCCAGTTCCCGGGTCCGCTCACCGATCCACAGGAAGTGGGCGGACGTGTCGTACGGCAGGCCGGTCCGGGAGTCGATGCGGGTCAGCGCCCGCTCGTAGTCCAGCAGGAGGGCTTCGTGGCTGGCGAAGAATTCAACGCGCTTCAGCGCCTCGAAGTCGGCGCCGCAGGAATCCATGAACTTGATGGCCCGGTCAATATCGCGGGCCAGGGACTCGTAGCGGGCGTGGGCCGGGTTTTCGGTGAAGCCCTTGTTCCACTGGTGCACGGAACGGAGGTCGGCGAATCCGCCCTGCGTGAAGGCACGGATCAGGTTCAGGGTCGACGCCGAGGTGTGGTAGGCGCGCAGCATCCGGGCGGCGTCGTGGCCGCGGGATTCGGGGGTGAACTCGTAGCCGTTGACGATGTCGCCGCGGTAGGCCGGGAGCGTCACGCCGTCGCGCGTTTCATCGTTGGAGGAACGCGGCTTCGCGAACTGGCCTGCCATGCGTCCCATCTTGATGACGGGCATGGCGGCACCGTACGTCAGGACCACTGCCATCTGCAGGATCGTTTTGACGCGCGCGCTGATCTTGTCCGCCGTGGCGGCCTCAAAGGTCTCGGCGCAGTCCCCGCCCTGGAGCAGGAAGGCCTTGCCCTGGGCCGCGGCGGCCAGGCGTTCGCGCAGGACATCCACTTCGCCGGCGAAGACCAGCGGCGGAACAACGGAAAGCTCCTGCACAGAGGCTTCGAAAACGTTGCGGTCCTGCCAGCTGGGCTGCTGGGCGATGGGGAGGTCCCGCCAGTGGTCCAGTCCGGGATAGTTGGCTGCACCGCTCTGGGCGGTGCCGGACAGGGAAAAGGCAGGTTTTGCAGATAGCTCAGTCACCCCCTAAGACTAGCGCCAGCCCGGACCGCCGCGACACAGCCGCTGTCACGCGCCCACGCTGCGGCGTCACAACTGCGCTTGGGCCGCTCCGGCAGGGCCGGGCGCGGCGCTATCCGGTGGCGGCAGCCCCGTCGTCGGACTCTTTTTGCCCGTCCACGGTGCCACCTTGAGGCACGGCGTCCGGGGAGCGGTCGACGGCGGCCGGGGCGCCGGCGAGCCGGAGCTTCACCACGGCGGCATATTCGTCCACGTATTCCTGGCCGGACAGGCGCATCAGTTCGAACATGATGGCGTCGGCAACTTTCCGCTGGACGGCGCGGTCCTCGGCCTGGTCCCGGTATTCGCTGAAGTCCAGTGGCTCACCAAAGATCATGCCGATCCGGCGGATGTTGGGCAGCCGCTTTCCGATGGGCTGGACTTTGTCGGTGCCGATCATGGCCACCGGGACCACCGGGACCCCGGCCTCCAGGGCCAGCCTGGCCACCCCCACCTTGCCGCGGTAGAGACGGGAATCGGGGCTGCGGGTCCCTTCCGGGTAGATGCCCAGCAAGCCGCCATGGCCCAACACGTCCATGCCGGCGCCGAGCGATGCAGCAGATGCGGCCCCGCCGGAGCGGTCCATGGGCAACTGGTTGGTCAGCCGGAAAAACAGTGCCGTCAGCCTGCCCTTGACGCCGGTCCCGGTGAAGTACTCCGATTTGGCCAGGAACACCACCGGCCGCCGCACCATCAGGGGCATAAAAATGGAGTCCGAGAATGAAAGGTGGTTGGAGGCGATGATTGCCGCGCCCTCGGCCGGAATGTTGTCCAGTCCCTTGACCCACGGGCGGAAAAGGAGCTTTAGCACCGGACCCAGGAAGATCCTTTTCATGACCCAATAGAACACGTGGTGACCTCTCCGAAGGCGGCCGTCAGGCCCCGCGTCGGGCCTGGTCAGCAATTGACTGCAACCCTACTCTAGTGAGAATTCCCCGGAACAGTGACACGATGGAGCCATGCCCGAAAGCAGCCTTCCAGCCCCTCCTGCGGCCTACAGTTCACCGGGCCATGGGCCCAATGCGCGGATCGGCGTGGCGATCTGCCATGGCTTCACCGGCAGCCCGCTCAGCGTCCTGCCCTGGGCCGAGTACCTGGCGGCGCAGGGTTATGCGGTGACAGTTCCCCTGCTTCCCGGCCACGGCACCTCCTGGCGGGACCTGGCCGGGCGCGGCTGGCGCGAATGGTTCACCAGCTACGAGGCGGCATTCCTGGAACTGCGGGCACGCACGGACACCTGCTACGTGGCGGGGCTGTCGATGGGCGGCGCCATTGCCCTGCTGGCAGCGTCCCGGCACGCGGTGGCCGGCGTGTCCGTGGTCAATCCCGGCCTGACGTTTTACGACCGGCGGGTGCGCGTGATCGGCGTCCTTAAGTACTTCCAGCGGACCACTATTCCCATCCAGGAGGAAATGACCACCGCGCCCCGCACCGAGGACGGCGACTACTCGCGCACCCCGCTGGCAGCCGTCCACGAACTGCGTAAGCTCTTCGCTGCCGCCACCCGGGGCCTGCCCCGGATCACGGCCCCCGTGCAGGTCTTCAAATCCCGGACGGACGTGGTGGTGCCGCCCACCTCGCTGGAACTGCTGAAAAAATGGCTTGGCCCGCGCCTGGTGGCGGTGGTGGACCTTGATAGCAGCGGCCATGTGGCTACGCTTGACGTGGACGCGCCACGAATCTTCTCGGACTCGAGCGCGTTCTTTGACGCCAACGCCCGCGCAAGCACCCTGGAGAGCCCATGACCGGCGGCCCTGACCACAGCCCCTTCAGCAGCACGTTTGGCGAGGGCGGCGCACGCACCGGGGTGGTGCTCTCCCATGGCTTCACCGGCAGTCCGCATGGTCTTCGGGCCTGGGCGGAAGCCTTCGCTGCGGCGGGGTTTGCCGTGCGGATGCCGCTGCTCCCGGGCCACGGCACAAGCTGGCAGGACCTCGCCCGGACCCGGTGGCAGCAGTGGCATAACGCCCTTGATGAGGCCTACCTGGACCTGGACGCCCAGTGCGACCAGGTGTTTGCTGCCGGCCTGAGCATGGGCGGCGCCCTGGCGCTGCGGATCGCGGCCACCCGCCCCGTAGCCGGGGTGGTCCTGGTGAATCCCGGACTGGTGCTGGACGATCCCCGCGCGCCCCTGGCCGGAATCCTGAAGCTGGTGCTCAAGTCGACCCCACCGATTTCCAACGACATCCTCAAGCCCGGCATGGATGAGGGCGCCTACCTCCGCACGCCAGTTGCCGCGGCCCACGAACTGAACAAGATGTTCAAGGACACCGTCCGGTTGCTGCCCCGCGTCACCGCCCCGGTCCAGGTATACCGCTCCACCGTTGACCATGTGGTCTCCGATTCCAGCATCGCTGCGCTCCGCCGCGGCCTGACCCATGCGCCGCTGGAGCTGGTGCGGCTGGAGAACAGCTACCACGTGGCCACCATGGACAACGATGCGGACCGGATCTTCCAGGGCTCCGTGGACTTCATCAACGGCCTGGTTCCGCCGGCTTCCGGCTCCGGCTCCAACTCCGACAACCAGGAGGCCCGGCATGGCCAGGCATGACCCGGGCGCTCCTGACCAGGGCGCCAACCAGGATGATGCCGTGTGGCTGGACCTGGTGGCCCGCCTGCAGGAGGACTCCCCCGCCGCCGGCGCCGCCCCCATGGACGGCGCCACAGACGCCGGCCGGCGCGCTGCCCCGACCTTCCGGGACTTCGATCCGCTGGGCCTCGCCGGTTCCCTCCCTGCCGAACCTGCAGTTGCGGGTGCCAACGACGCCGGCGGCGGATCCTCCGCGCTCCCGGGCCCGCGGGACTACGGGGTGGAGGACGACGACGAGGACGGGTTTGTCCCTGCCGAACCGCCCAGCCTGGCCGGGACGGATCCGCTGACCGTCCTCGCCTGGCTCGGAGCGGTGGGCGGCCCGGTGGCATTGCTTCTCTCCGTGATGTTCTGGCGTTCAGCTCCTGTGCTGGCCATTGTGGGGATTGTTGCCGCGTTTGTCCTGGGCACGGTGTACCTGATCATGAAGCTGCCCTCGGAGAAGGCAGACGGCGACGACGGCGCCCGCGTCTGAGCCGGCCGGCTGCTGATGTGAAGGGCGCCCTCAACACTACTTTTCGGTTCACCTAAATTAAGCTATTCTCGTCGTAGCACCGCCCCCAACGACGAGGACACATCATGGCCGTCACCACCTTGAATAAAAAGCCGGCGACGCCCCGCGCCTGGTCCCGGCTGCTGTTGCTGGGGCCCGCCTTCGTAGCCGCCATTGCCTACGTGGATCCGGGCAACGTTGCCGCCAACCTCACGGCCGGGGCCAACTTCGGTTACCTGCTGGTATGGGTGTTGGTGGCCGCCAATGCCATGGCGGTGCTGATCCAGTACCAGTCAGCCAAGCTGGGGCTTGCGACGGGGCTGAGCCTGCCGGAAATCCTCGGCCGGCGCCTTGGGACGAAGCGGCGCCGCGCCTACTGGGTCCAGGCCGAAATTGTGGCCGGCGCCACCGACATGGCCGAGGTGATTGGCGGTGCCGTGGCCCTGAACCTGCTGTTCGGCCTTCCGCTGCCGGTCGGTGGGGTCATCATCGGTATCGCCTCCATGCTGCTGCTCACCCTGCAGTCCAACCGCAGCCAGCGGTCATTTGAGCTTGCCATCCTGGTTTTGCTTGGTGTCATTGCCGTGGGTTTTGTCTCCGGCCTGTTTGTGAACCCGCCGGACGCGGGGAGCGCCCTGGCCGGCCTGGTCCCCCGGTTTGAAGGAACGGACACCGTATTGCTGGCGGCGAGCATGCTCGGTGCCACCGTGATGCCGCACGCCATTTACCTGCATTCCGCCCTGGCCCGGGACCGGCACGGCTTCTCCCCCGACCCGGCCGTACGCACCCGGCTCATCCGCGCGACACGCTTCGATGTGGCCGGCGCATTGCTGCTGGCCGGCGTGGTCAACATCGCGATGCTGCTGCTGGCGGCGTCCAGCCTGCGCGGGGTGGAGGGCACCGACACCATTGCCGGGGCCCACGCAGCCGTTACGTCGGCGCTGGGCCCGGCCATCGGCGTTGTGTTTGCCATCGGCCTGCTGGCCTCCGGACTGGCCTCAACCTCCGTGGGCTGCTACGCCGGCGCCACCATCATGGGCGGGCTCCTGAAGGTGCGGATCCCGCTGCTGACCCGCCGGGTCATCACGCTCATCCCGGCCCTCATCATCCTGGCGGCGGGCATCGAACCCACCCTTGCCCTGGTGCTCAGCCAGGTGCTGCTCAGCTTCGGCATCCCCTTCGCCCTGATTCCGCTCATCCGGCTGACCGGCAAGCGGGAGATCATGGGCATCCACACCGACTCCATGCCCCTGAAGATCGCAGGCTGGACCAGCGCCACCCTGATTGTGGTCCTGAACTGCGTGCTGATCGTCCTGACGTTCCTCGACCAGGCCTGACCGGAGCCTCACGCCCCGCCGGGGCGCTCCTGGGGTGCGCAGCAGGCGCACCCGGCTGTGGCTGCATCTTCGTTGTCCGCACCGTCGGCATTCTCCGCGACGGCTGCGGGGTCCGCGGCGGTGAAGGAGGGCGCGCAGCACGCATCGCCCTGCCATGCGGCCAAACCTTCCTTGACGGCAATGCCGGCGATCACCAAAGCGGCGATGGGGTCAGCCCAGGACCAGCCCAGCGTTGAATTGAGGACCAAGCCCACCAGCAGGACAGCCGACAGGTAGGTACAAAGCAGGGTCTGCTTTGAATCGGCGACGGCGGACCGGGAACCCAACTCCCGGCCGGCGTGCCGTTGCGCCCAGGACAGGAATGGCATTACGGCCAGGCTGACCGTTGCGAGCACAATGCCCACCGTCGAGTGGTCCGCTTCCCCGGCCCCGGCCAACGCCCTGACGGCATCGATCGAAACAAACAGGGCCAGGCCAAAGAAGGAAAACGCGATCAGGCGCAGCGCAGTCTTCTCCCTGGCCTCCGGGTCACGGCCCGCGAACTGCCAGGCCACGGCAGCGGCGGAGAGCACCTCGACAATGGAGTCCAGGCCAAATCCGATCAGCGCGCTGGAGGATGCCAGGGAACCAGCCGTCAGTGCCACCGCCGCCTCCACCACGTTGTAGCCGATGGTGGCGGCCACAAGGAACCGGATCCGGCGGGACAGGACGGCACGGCGGTCCCGGGTGGGGGCCTGGACTGCGGACGCGGCGGCCATCAGCAGCAGCCGTCCACAGCACCGCTGCCGCAGGCACACCCGGCCTTGGCGACGGCCACCACGCCGAGCAGGGCGGTCAAGGCATCACCCAGCCGGGGGTCGGCAAGTTCGTAACGCATCCGGCGGCCTTCAGGGACCGCGACCACCAGCCCGCAGCCGCGCAGGCAGGCCAGGTGGTTCGACAGGCTCTGCTTACTGACGCCTGCGGCCAACGCCAGGTCGCCCGGGTATGCCGGGGCTTCGCGCAGCGCCAGCAGCACCTGGGCCCTGGTGGCGTCCGAGAGGGCATAGCCAAATCGGGCCAGGACGGACGTGGCAGCTAAAGTCTCCATGCGGCAATGGTACATCCATCGATGTACCGAACTGAGCCAGCGCCTGGTCCGGCTAGCTGCGGACGCGGCTGCTTACCCTGGACAGGTCAGCGGCACCGATCAGACCGGCCTTGGGCCCCAGCGCCGCCAGCTCGATGCCTGCCACGGGCCGGAAACCCCGGCCCGTCAGGTTGCGGGCAAAAGCCTTACGGGCCGGTTCCACCAGGAGGTCCCCGGCCGAACACAGCCCGCCACCAATCACAAAGAGGCCTGGATCCAGGGCTGCGGCGAGGTTGGCCAGGCCCAGGCCCAGCCACTCCCCCACTTCCTCCAGCAGTTCGCGGGAGGCGGAGTCGCCGGCGAGCGCCAGCTCCGTCACCACCGCCCCGGTGATGGCGTCCGCATGTCCGCCCACCGCCGTCAGCAGGTCCTGCGCCATGGGCGAGTTGGCGCTGGCCAGCAGCCGGGCTTCCCGGCCCAGGGCGTTGCCGGAGGCGTACTGCTCCCAGCAGCCCCGGTTGCCGCATTCACAGCGGTGCCCGCCGGGCATAATGACCTGGTGGCCGAATTCGCCGGCCACCCCGAAGCGTCCCCGCTCCACCCTGCCGTCCATCACCATGGCCCCGCCGATTCCGGTGCCCAGCGTGATGCAGACCAGCCGGTCCTCGCCCTGGCCGGCGCCAAAGCGCCATTCGGCCCAGGCAGCGGCATCGGCGTCGTTCGCCAGCAGCACGGGGCGGCGGAGCAGGCGCTGGAGGTTGGCGCGCAGGGGCTCGTTGCGCCAGGCGAGGTGCGGACTGAACAGCACCGTGCCGCCGTCAAGGTCCATCCAGCCGGCAGCGCCGATGCCCACGGACCAGATCCGGTGGCCCTGCCCAAGTTCCGCCACGAGTTCCACAATGACGCGTTCCACGGCCCGCGGATCGTTGCCGGGCGTTGACCGCCGGGCTTCCCGAAGGATCCTGCCTTCGGCGTCCACCACGCCTGCGGCGACCTTGGTGCCGCCGATGTCGATCCCGATGGCCAGGCCCTTCCGGCCCAGCCTCAGGTGCTCGCGGAAGCCTTCACCGTGCCGGGCCCTGGCGCGGTAGGCGGCGGGCCTGCGCCGCCACGGGGCGGACCTTCTCGGGGAGCCGGCCTGTTCGCCGGGGGGTGGTGCGTACATAGTCCACCATTCTAGGTCTGCACCGGGACCGGGCAGCGAATCCGGCACACGCCGGGCGCCGGACCGATTGACGACTAAGTTACTCACCAGTAGCTTTGGTTACTGCATGGGCCTGCGCGGGCATACTAGTCTTGGGGCATACCCCAGCGCGGGACCTCGGATATCAAAGGAGCTATAGTGCGCGAATTCAGTGTTCCGCCTCTTGTTGTTGTCGCACCGGAGACCAACATCACCGACCTGGTACTGCGGCAGGCCACCAAAGCCAGCAACCCCGCACTGTTTTCCCGGCTTGATGCGGCAGGCGCCTGGCAGGACATTTCCGCCACGGACTTCCTGGCCGACGTCCAGGTCCTGGCCAAGGGCCTGATCGCCAGCGGCGTGGGTGCCGGTGACCGCGTGGGCATCATGTCCCGGACGCGCTACGAGTGGTCCCTGGTGGACTTTGCCATCTGGTTCGCCGGCGCGGTTTCGGTCCCGATCTACGAAACGTCGTCGCCGTCGCAGGTGGCCTGGAACCTTGGCGACTCCGGCGCCGTGGCCGCGTTTGCAGAGTCCGCGCACCACGAGAACATCATCCGGCAGGCCGTCACGTCCGAGGCCCTGACGGGGCTCCAGCACGTCTGGCAGCTGGAAGGCGCCGGCCTGGATGCCCTCCGCGGGGCCGGCGGGGACGTCAGCGATGCGGACCTGGAGCAGCGCCGCTCCACGGCCGGCCTGGCCGACGTCGCCACCATCATCTACACCTCCGGAACCACCGGCAGGCCCAAGGGTTGTGAACTGACCCACGGCAATTTTGTGGAACTCTCGGACAACGCACTGTCGATCATCGGCGAGATCGTCCACGAAAACGCCAAGACCATCATGTTCCTTCCCCTGGCGCACGTATTCGCCCGGTTCATTTCCGTCCTGGCCATGGCCGGTGGCACCACCGTGGCCCACACGCCGGACATCAAGAACCTCCTGGCGGACCTGCAGAGCTACGAGCCCACGTTCATCCTGGCAGTACCCCGCGTCTTTGAGAAGGTCTACAACTCGGCACTGACCAAGGCCGAGGACGGTGGCAAGGGCGCCATCTTCCACCGGGCAGCCGATACCGCGATCGCCTACTCCAAAGCCCGGCAGGACGGCCGTGTGGGCCTGGGCCTCAAATTGCGCCACGCGCTTTTCGACAAACTGGTCTACGGCAAGCTCCGCGCCGCCATGGGCGGGCAGGTTGCCCACGCCGTGTCCGGCGGCGGCCCCCTGGGCGAACGCCTGGGCCACTTCTTCCAGGGCATCGGAATGCAGGTCCTAGAAGGCTACGGCCTGACCGAAACCACGGCGCCGATTTCGGTCAACACCCCGTCCAGGATCAAGATCGGCTCGGTCGGCAAGCCGCTGCCGGGCAACGCGGTCAGGATTGCCGACGACGGCGAAATCCTCGCCAAGGGCGTTTGCGTGATGCACGGCTACTACCACCGCGAAGAGCTGATGGCCGAAACCTTCGTGGACGGCTGGTTCCGGACGGGTGACATCGGCCGCCTCGATGAGGACGGCTTCGTCTGGATCACCGGCCGGAAGAAGGAAATCATCGTCACCGCCGGCGGCAAGAACGTGATCCCGGCTCTCCTCGAAGACCAGATCCGGGCTGACGCCCTGGTGTCGCAGGTGCTGGTGGTGGGCGATAACCGGCCCTTCATCGGAGCACTGGTCACGCTGGACACCGAGGCGCTGCCGGGCTGGCTCCAGCGCCACGGCCTGCCGGGCGATACGTCCCTGGCGGACGCTGCGGGCCATCCCGTGGTGAAGGCCGCCGTCCAGGACCTCATCACCGCGGCCAACGCCTCGGTCTCCCAGGCGGAGGCCATCAAGTCGTTCCGGATCGTCCCGGCTGACTTCACCGAAGCGTCAGGGCACCTGACCCCATCCATGAAGGTCAAGCGCGCCCAGGTCATGAAGGACTTCGAGACGGTCATCGACGAGATGTACGCGGCCCCGCGGGGCTGACGGGGAACACAAAAGCGCGGGGCCACCTCACGTGGCCCCGCGCTTTTTTGCTGCCTAGGCGATGACGAGCAACAGGTCCCCGCCCTGGACCTGCTCCACCGCGGAGATGGCGAGCCGTGAAACAGTGCCGCCCACCGGCGTCGTGATGGACGCCTCCATCTTCATGGCTTCGATGGTGGCGATTGTATCCCCGGCGCTGACGGTGTCACCGGCCTTCACGGTCACCGTTACGGCGCCGGCGAACGGCGCTGCGACGTGGCCCTGCTGGGCCGGGTCTGCCCTCTCGGCAGCCTTGACGTTGCTCACCACTGACCGGTCCCTTACCACCACGGGCCGGGACTGGCCGTTGAGGGTGCACATCACGGTGCGCATGCCCTTCTCATCCGGCTCCGAGACTGCTTCGAGGGAAGCGATCAGCCGGACGCCGCGCTCCAGCGTGATCTCGTGTTCGGTGCCCTGCTGCAGCCCGTACAGGTAGTCGCGGGTATCCAGGACCGAGATGTTGCCGAAGGTTTCGACGCTCTTGAGGTAGTCCTTGGTGGGGCCTGCGAACAGGAGCCGGTTCAGCGTGTGCTGGCGGGTTTTGGAATCCGCCTTCAGCGCCGCGCTGTCCTCGGCGCTGAGCTCCACGTCCCGGACCTTCACGGCCCGGCCCTGGAGTGCCTTGGTGCGGAACGGCTCCGGCCAGCCACCGGGAGGATCCCCCAGTTCGCCGGACAGGAAGCCGATGACGGAATCGGGGATGTCGTAGTTCTGCGGGTTTTCGTTGAAGTCCGCCGGGTCGGCGTTCAGGCCCACCAGGTGCAGGGCCAGGTCACCGACCACCTTGGACGACGGCGTGACCTTCACCAGGCGGCCCAGGATGCGGTCCGCAGCGGTGTACATGTCCTCGATGGCTTCGAAACGCTCCCCCAGGCCCAGGGCCATTGCCTGCTGGCGGAGGTTGGAGAGCTGGCCGCCGGGGATCTCGTGCTGGTACACGCGCCCTGTGGGGCCCGGCAGGCCGGATTCGAACGGGGCGTAGACGCGGCGGACCGCCTCCCAGTACGGCTCCAGCGAGCTGACGGCGGCCAGGCTGAGCCCCGTGTCGCGGGGCGTGTGGGCCAGACCCGCGACCAGGGCCGAAGCGGAAGGCTGGCTGGTGGTGCCTGCCAGGGATGCGGAGGCCACATCCACGGCGTCCACACCGGCGTCCACGGCCGCCAGGAGCGTGGCCAGCTGGCCGCCTGCGGTGTCGTGGGTGTGCAGGTGCACCGGCAGGTCGAACCGCTCGCGAAGGGCGGTGACGAGTTTGGCTGCGGCGGCAGGGCGCAGCAGGCCGGCCATGTCCTTGATGGCGAGGATGTGAGCGCCGGCGTCGACGATCTTCTGCGCCAGGGCCAGGTAATAGTCAAGCGTGTAGAGCGTCTCCGCCGGGTCGAGCATGTCCGAGGTGTAGCAGAGTGCCACCTCGGCCACGGCGGTTCCGGTGGCCCGGACGGCGCGGATGGCCGGGGCCATCTGGTTGACGTCATTGAGCGCATCGAAGATCCGGAAGATGTCGATGCCGGTGGCAGCCGCTTCGTTAACGAAGGCTTCGGTCACCTCTTCCGGGTACGGGGTGTAACCCACGGTGTTCCGGCCGCGGAGCAGCATCTGCAGGCAGACGTTGGGCAGCGCCTTGCGCAGGGCCGCCAGCCGGTCCCAGGGGTCCTCGCCGAGGAAGCGCAGGGCAACGTCGTAGGTTGCACCGCCCCAGGCCTCAACGGAGAGCAGTTCCGGCAGGAGCGCCGTGACGGCGGGTCCGGCTGCCACCAGGTCGCGGGTGCGGACACGGGTGGCCAGCAACGACTGGTGCGCGTCGCGGAACGTGGTGTCCGTGACGGCGACGGCGTTTTGCGCCCGCAGCGCCGCGGCGAACCCCTCGGGTCCGAGCTCCTGGAGTTTCTGGCGGGAACCGGGTGCCGCCGGCAGGCCCTTGACGGCGGGAAGCTTGTCTGCCGGGTTCGAGTGGACCTTCAGTTCGCCGTTGGGCTTGTTGACTGTCACATCTGCCAGCCACGTCAGGAGCTTGGTGCCGCGGTCAGCGGAGACGCGGGCCTTAAGGAGCTCCGGGCGTTCGTCGATGAAGCTGGTGGCCACGTTGCCGGCGATGAAGTCGGGATCGTCCAGCACCGCCTGCAGGAACGAAATGTTGGTGGAGACGCCACGGATCCGGAACTCCGCGAGGGCGCGGCGGGCCCGGGCCACGGCAGCAGGGTAGTCCCGGCCGCGGCAGGTGAGCTTGACCAGCATGGAGTCGAAGTGGGGGCTGATTTCGGCACCCGAGTAGACGGTGCCGCCGTCGAGCCTTACGCCTGCGCCACCGGCGGAACGGTAACCGGTGATCTTTCCGACGTCGGGCCGGAACCCGTTGGCCGGGTCCTCGGTGGTGATGCGGCTCTGCAGGGCGGCGCCCTTGAGCTGGACGGTTTCCTGGGACAGGCCGAGGTCCGCGAGGGTTTCGCCGGCGGCGATCCGCAGCTGGGCCTGGACCAGGTCCACATCCGTGACTTCCTCCGTCACGGTGTGCTCCACCTGGATGCGGGGGTTCATCTCGATGAACACGTGCTGTCCGGCGCGTTCGCCCACGGTGTCCACCAGGAACTCGACGGTTCCGGCGTTGACGTAGTTCAGGGCGCGGGCAAATTTTACGGCGTCCCGGTAGAGGGCCTGGCGGATGCCTTCGTCCAGGTTGGGGGCCGGGGCGATCTCGATGACCTTCTGGTGCCGGCGCTGGATGGAACAGTCACGCTCGAAGAGGTGCATCACGTTGCCCTCAGCGTCCGCGAGGATCTGCACTTCAATGTGGCGGGGCCGCAGGACTGCCTGTTCGAGGAACATGGTGGGGTCCCCGAATGCGGCGTCCGCCTCGCGCATGGCTGCCTGGAGGGCTTCCGGAAGCGCTTCACGGGTGTCGACGCGCCGCATGCCGCGGCCGCCGCCGCCGGCCACGGCCTTGGCGAAGATGGGGAAGCCGATTTCGTCGGCGGCGGCGATCAGTTCATCGAGGTCCTTGGACGGCTCGCTGGACTTAAGGACGGGCACGCCGGCTTCCTTGGCAGCCTTCAGGGCTGCGACCTTGTTGCCGGCGAGCTCCAGGACCTCGGCGGGCGGCCCAACAAAGGTGATGCCCGCTTCTTTGGCCGCGCGGGCCAGGTCCGGGTTCTCGGAAAGGAAGCCGTAGCCGGGGTAGATGGCGTCCGCACCGGACTCCTTGGCCACCCGTACAACTTCGGCAACGTCCAGGTAGGCCCGGACGGGGTGTCCCTGCTCGCCAATGAGGTAGGCCTCATCGGCCTTCTGGCGGTGGATCGAGTTGCGGTCCTCGTTGGGAAACACAGCAACGGTCTTGGCGCCCAGCTCGTAGCTGGCGCGGAAGGCCCTGATCGCGATTTCGCCGCGGTTGGCCACCAGAATCTTGGAAAACATACTTCTCCTGCATCATCGCGGGTGGATCGGTGAGTGGTCACAGTGTCTAGGACCGTTGCCGCCAAACACAAATCTTTGTGGCAACCGTCACAGATTTCGCCGTCATCTCCTCGCCGCTTCCACCGGGCCCGAAAGAACCGCCTCCCGGCCTTGGGCGCCGGTGCCATGCCCGGGGCCTGCTGAACGCAGGATTAGCCCGGCCGTCAACATATGATGGTTGGGGCAGCAGGGCTGCCCTGCTTCGGCTCCGCCGGAGCATCTCTGCTCCCAACACGGCATCCGGCGTTAGGTTTTGGTCTTCCAGTGCAAGTAGTCAGCATCAGCAGCCTTAAGGGTGGAGTCGGTAAGACTTCCGTCACCACAGGATTGGCGTCTGCGGCGCTGGCCGCGGGCATCCGCACGCTGGTTGTGGACCTTGATCCGCACGCGGACGCCACCACCGCCCTCGGCGTCCAGCAGGACGGCCAGCTGGACATCGGCCGGATGCTGAAAAGCCCCCGCCGCGCCAGGCTTGCGGAGAACGTGGTGGGCAGCGGCTGGACCGCCCGGGCCAAGAGCAACGGTGCGGGCCCCGCCGTGCTCGATGTTGCGGTGGGCTCCGCTTATACGGGCATCTACGACCGGCCTGATCTTGGCCGGCGCGACCTGCGCAGGCTGTCAACGGTGCTGGCCGGCGCCGGGACCTACGAGCTGGTGCTGATCGATTGCCCGCCGTCGCTTAACGGCCTGACCAGGATGGCCTGGTCAGCCAGCGACAAAGTGGCCCTGGTGGCCGAGCCGGGCCTGTTCTCGGTGGCCGGAACGGAACGCACCATGCGCGCCATCCAGCTCTTCCGCCGCGAGTTCGCCCCCAACCTCTCCCCCGCCGGGATCGTGGCCAACCGGGTCCGGTCCGGGTCGTCCGAACACACCTACCGCCTCGCGGAAATGGAATCAATGTTCGGCGACCTCCTGCTGAGCCCCCGGATTCCGGAGCAGGCCAACTGGCAGCAGATCCAGGGCGCCGCCCATCCGGTGCACCACTGGCCCGGTGATTCCGCCAAGTCCGCCGCCCTGCTTTTTGACGACCTGCTGGCGAATCTGATGGCAGCAGGAGCCGGCCTGCGGAGCCGCGCGCGCTGACAACCCCGCACTGCACCCAGGCAACGAGAAAGGGCCGCTCCAATGAGCGGCCCTTTCTCGTTGTTCCAGCCTGGTATCAGCTGATCTTCCGTGCCGCCCGGCGTTTACTCAGTTCGTCGTCGGGAAAGGAATGTTCGGCGGCGTGTTCGCTGGGAAGGGAAGCGAGACTGCCTTCCACCTCACGCCAGACGCGGCCCACGGCGATGCCGAACACCCCCTGGCCGCCCTGTACAAGATCAATGACTTCGTCCGCGGAGGTGCACTCGTAGACGCTGGCGCCGTCGCTCATGAGCGTGATCTGGGCCAGGTCCTCCACTCCGCGCTCCCGCAGGTGTTCCACCGCTGTGCGGATCTGCTGCAGCGAAACCCCAGTGTCCAGGAGCCGCTTGACCACTTTCAGGACCAGGATGTCCCGGAAGCCATAAAGGCGCTGGGAACCGGAGCCGGCGGCGCCGCGGACAGCGGGTTCCACCAACCCGGTGCGGGCCCAATAGTCCAGCTGGCGGTAGGTGATGCCAGCGGCCTTGCACGCCGTAGGGCCGCGGTAGCCCGCGTCCTCGTCCAGGACCGGGAGATCCTCCGTGAACAGGAGTCCCTGGGCTCCGCTGACGGGCAGAGCAACGCCGGCAGTGGGCTGTTTCAGCCCGCCTGATTCGCCTTTGGGACTCACCTGGATCCTCCTTGTTGTGCGCTCCCGGGAACAACTGCAGCGTCATCAGGCACAAAGGCCATGAATGTAATTTCCGCAGGGCGCACTTTCCAGTGTGACTTGCCCGGCTGCCGTAAGCAATGGGAACTTGATACTTCGACGTTAGGCCCGGCGGGGCACAAGGTCAAAGACGTTGACGGCTTTGCGCAGGCGTGTCGAAACTTTCAGCCTCAACTTTAACCTTAACGTGACCTTCAGCTGTCGAAATCCTCGGGTTCCACGTCGTCAAGGAACTCCCGGAACCGGCGTAGCTCGCGCTCCTCGTCGGCGGTGGGTCCCGGCTGGGTGTCCTCACCCTCATCGTGTTCGGTGATCCGCACGCCCGCCTCATCCATCACGGAGTCGGCACACCAGATGCGGCATTTCGCCCGGAGCGCCACGGCCAGGGCGTCCGATGCCCGGGAACTGACGGTGGTCCCATTGTCGAACTGGAGCTGGCCGTAGAAGATGTTGTCCTCAACGGCAACGATGTTGACGCTGACCACGGCGTGGCCCAGGGATTCCACCACGTCCACCAGGAGGTCATGGGTCATGGGCCGGGGCGGGACCACTCCCTGCTGCGCCAGCGCAATGGCACTCGCCTCAGGGGTGCCGATCCAGATGGGTACGTGACGTTCCCCGTGGATTTCCCGGAGCAGTACCAGGGGCTGGTTGGAGGGCAGTTCGATCCGCACGCCCACGATTTCCACTTCAATCATCAGATGTCCATGCGGGAGATGTGGTCCTGCACCAGGGCGCGGTGGAGGGTGAGGCAGAGGTCGCTGATTTCGCGGGCGGCCTCGGCCGCCCGGGCCTGCGACGCGGCGTCCTTCCGGGATGCCAGCGGGGCGACAACGCGCTCCACGAGCCCGAACTCGCGTTCGGCCGCGGCCTGGAACGGCCGCAGGTGGCGGGGTTCGAGCCCGTGGCTTTCCAGCTGCACACAGGCGCGGGCCACCTGGAGGGCATGTTCCTCGAACCGGCCACCGGTGTGGGTGATCAGGCCAAAGCTCAGGAGCGACTGCAGGAGGGGAACGCTGGCACCGGATTCGGTGCGGAGCTGTTCCTCAGTCAGGGTCCGGCCTCGGTTCTGCAGCTCGGCAGCGAGTTCATCGGAGACGATCCGGGGTGAGACCACAACACCGGGCGGCAGGTTTTCCGGCCGCTCTCCCCTGTCAATGGCGTCAAGGTAGTCCTTGATCACTTTCAGGGGGAGGTACTGGTCGCGCTGCAGGGCCAGGACAAACCGGAGCCGCTCAACGTCGCCATCGGAATACTGCCGGTAACCTGCGGGGGTGCGCCGCGGGTTGATAAGTCCCTTTTCTTCAAGGAACCGGATTTTGGACGCGGTCATGCCGGGGAAGTCCCCGCTGAGCTGCGCGAGGACTTCGCCGATGTTCAGGACCTGGGGTCCCCGGCGTTCGGGTTGTGCCATTGCCACAGGCAGTGGTCCCCGGGTCAGCTGCGGCCTGCAGCGCTGGCAGGGCTCAGGTAGAAGGTGAGGCGGAATTTGCCGATCTGGACTTCGCTGCCGGACTTGAGCTCCACGCTGTCCACCCGGTCGTGGTTGACGTATGTGCCGTTCAGGCTGTTGCGGTCCACCACTTCGAAGCTTTTGTCGGTGCGGCGGAACTCGACGTGCCGCCGGGAGACCGTAACGTCGTCAAGGAAAATATCAGCGTCCGGGTGGCGTCCGGCGGTGGTGACGTCCGAATCCAGCAGGAAACGGGCACCGGCGTTGGGGCCGCTGTGCGCCACGAGCAATGCCGAGAACGCGGGCAGCGCTTCCACGGAGGAGCGTTCCTCGGTGGAGAGTTTCGGGGCTATGGTGGGCTCGTCCGCCACCGGTGTGAGATGGATCGAGGTGGTCTCCGACGCTCCAGCCGCACCCGTGCCGTATTCCCCGTCGGCAGGGTTCTGTGTGTGGCCAGCCATGGATTCCTCCTCATTTCCGCAGCGGGCGCGCGCCCGCTTCCAACGATTACCCACCGGCCCTGCCCAGCAGGTCCGGCTCCGGCACCCCATCCTGTAGCTGACGTGCGGAGACGCCGTGCCTGGAACGCTGGGGCCGGACCGGATTTACCGGTTGGCTTTAGCCTACCTGCTGTTCGTACTCGGATGCACTGAGCAACGACTCAACGGCGTCCGCTTCGGCAAGTTTGACCTCGATGAGCCAGCCGTCACCATAGGGATCGGTGTTGATCAGGGCCGAATCACTGTCCAGCGACTCGTTGCGGGCCACCACTTCGCCGCTGACGGGAGCGTAGATGTCGCTGACGCTTTTGGTGGATTCAACCTCGCCCACCACTTCGTTCGCCGTAACTTTGGTGCCGGCTTCGGGCAGTTGGGCATACACCACGTCACCCAGCGCGTCCTGCGCGAAGTCGGTGATGCCTACCCGGACCACGCCCTCGGCGTTGGGAGCGGTGACCCACTCGTGTTCGGCGGTGTAGGACAGCTCTTCGGGAATGTTGCTCATCAGGGGCCTTTCAATCGGCTCGGACACCAAGGTCAACGCCGGCCCTGAAACGGACCGCCGGTGAAAGTATAGGCATATCCGGTGGCTGCATTCGCGGGGCTTTTGCGACAAGATGGGACCCATGAGTGGACGCGCCCGCACCCGCTGCCCGGAACCGGGCCGGTAGGACATGCCGGAGATGCCGGAAGTGGCCGGCCTGGCCGGATTCCTGGACGAGCACCTTCGGGGCGCCGTGGTGTCCTCGGTGCAGATTGTGTCGTTCGCGGTCCTCAAGACGGCCGACCCGCCGTATTCGGCGCTGGAAGGCCGGACGGTGGACGGTGTGCGCCGGTTCGGGAAGTTCGTCAGCATCGATGCCGGTGGCCTGTCCCTGGTGTTCCACCTGGCCCGTGCAGGATGGGTCCGTTTCACCGACTCCCCCGCAGCCGGCCGGCTGAAGCAGGGCAAGGGCTACATTGCCGCACGGCTGGCGTTCGAGGGTCCGGACGGTCCCCACGGCTTTGACCTGACCGAGGCCGGTACGCGCAAGAGCCTTGCCGTCTACGTGGTGCGTGACCCCCAGGAGGTGCCGGGGATCGCTTCCTTGGGGCCGGATCCGCTCAGTACAGGGTTCGACGCCGGCACCTTCGCGGAGATCCTGCGGGCAAGTCCGCAGCAGATCAAGGGGGTCCTTCGAAGCCAGGGCATTATTGCCGGGATCGGTAACGCCTACAGCGACGAGATCCTGCACGCCGCGCGCATTTCACCGTTCGCGATCGCCAAGTCCCTGGCTGCCGACGAGGTGGCTGCCCTGTTCGCTGCCATCCACACCATCCTCGGTGCGGCGCTGGCCGAGGCCCGGGGCAAGCCGCCGCAGGACCTCAAGGACGTCAAAAGAAGCCACCTGCGGGTCCATGCCAGGACCGGGCTGCCCTGCCCGGTATGCGGGGACACCGTCCGCGAGGTCTCCTTCGCGGACACTGCCCTGCAGTACTGCCCCACGTGCCAGACCAAGGGCAGGATCCTGGCAGACCGCCGGACGTCGAAGTTCCTGAAGTAAACCCCGGAGGTACTAGGCGGCCCGGACTTCCACGGTTCCGTCCGCTGCCCCGCCAAACACAATCAGCTGGTTGGCGATCTTGTCCGTGAAGAACCTGTCGTGGCTTACCACCACCACGGCGCCCGGGAAGTGCAGCAGGGCGCGTTCCATCACCTGGGTGCTGGGCAGGTCCAAATGGTTGGTGGGCTCGTCGAGGAGCAGCACGGCCGCCCCGGACAGCAGGCATTGGGCCATGGCGACGCGGGCCCGCTGCCCGCCGGACAGTTCACGGATGCGCTTCTTCTTGTCCGCCTCGGAGAACTGGAACATGGTCAGGAAGCGTCCCACCGACTTGCGCGTGGCGGTGAGGGCCAGGCTGTCGGGCATGGCGTTGACCGCGTGGGTGAGGGTGTCGTCGTCGTCCAGGTCTTCGAGGACCTGGTTGTAGGAGATGACTTTGGCGCCGGCAGCCCAGGCTACGGTGCCCGTGTCAGCTGTTTCCTCGCCGGTGAGGACGCGCAGCAGGGTGCTTTTGCCGCTGCCGTTGGCGCCCCGCACCACGATCCGGTTCCGGCGGCGGACCTCGAAGTCGAGGCCGGCGAACAGCGTGCGGTCCCCGTACCCTTTGCCCAGCCCGTTGACCCGGCACAGCACGTCCTTGACGTGCAGGCCGCGGTAGATTTCGGTGATGATTTCGTCCACGGGACGAGGCGCCCGGGATTTCCTGATGCCGGCCAGCTGTTTGTTCAGTCCCTTGCTGGCGGCTTTGGCGGCCTCGCGCCTGTCGGCGATGCCCTCCGCTTCAAAGGCCAGCAGCTCGGATTCGTGCACAAACTGGGCCTCGAGGCTCTTGAGCCGGAACTGTTTTGTGACGACGTACTCGGCGAAGTTTCCGGGGTATTCGTGGAGGTGGAAGTTCTCCACTTCCACGATGCGGGTGGCGACGGAGTCAAGGAACTTCCGGTCGTGGGAAACGATGATGGCTGCGCCCTTGAAATCGCGGAACCACGCTTCCAGCCATTCCACCCCCTGGATGTCCAGGAAGTTGGTGGGTTCATCCAGGAGCAGGACGTCCGGTTCCTCCAGGATGATCCTGGCGAGGGCCGCGCGGTTACGCCAGCCGCCGGAGAGGTCGTCGATGGCGCAGCTCCGGTGCGCTTCCACAAAACCGAGCTTGGTCAGGGCCTGGTCGATCTTCCGGTGGTAGTCCCACCCGTCGAGCCGGTCCATGGCTTCGAACAGTTCGGCCTGCCGGACAATCAGCCGGTCCTGCTCAGGGCCGCCTGCGGGATCGGCGGCGATCGCGGCGTCGATGGCTGCCAGTTCGGCCTCGACTTCGTGGACCTCGACGAACAGGGCGTCAAGGACCTCGGTGATGGTGGCGGTGCCATCCAGTTCGGAGAACTGGGAAAAGTACCCGATCCGGATGCCCTCATCCACGGATACGGTGCCGGACTCGGGTTCCACCTGGTCCAGGACGAGTTTGAGCAGCGTGGTTTTGCCGGAGCCGTTCCGGCCGATCAGGCCAACCCGGTCTTTGGCGTCGAGGCGGAAGAACGCCTCGCGCAGGATCTGCGTGTTCTCGAAACGGACGTGGACATCGTTCAATCGAACCAGGCTCACTGCGGTCCTTCCTGCTTAAACGGAAAAAGCACCCGATGTTCGGGTGCTTTTTCCTTATTTGGTCGGGCTGACAGGATTTGAACCTGCGACCCCTTGACCCCCAGTCAAGTGCGCTACCAAGCTGCGCTACAGCCCGCTGGTTCCGCCGTTCTCCGCTGTATGTCCACCCCGAATTCCTTCAGGATTTCCATCAGCAGTCCGGCCGAACCACCTAGAAGAGCTTACACGATTCCGGAGGGTGCCTGTGACACTTTCCGGCTGTTGCCTTCCAGGTGTGTCGGAATTAACGCTTCTTGCCGCGTTTTTCCCGGACACGCATGTTGACCTCGATAGGTGTTCCTTCGAAACCAAACGTTTCCCGGAGCCGGCGGGTGATGAACCGGCGGTAGCCCGGATCCAGGAATCCGGTGGTGAACAGCACAAACTTCGGCGGCCTGCTGGAGGCCTGGGTGCCGAAGAGGATGCGGGGCTGCTTGCCGCCGCGGACGGGGTGCGGGTGGGCCGCCACGAGTTCGCCGAGGAAGGCGTTGAGGCGGCCTGTGGGGATGCGCTTGTCCCAGCTTTCCAGGGCCAGGTCCAGGGCAGGCACCAGGCGGTCCTTGTGCCAGCCGGTCAGCGCGGAGATGTTGACGCGCGGAGCCCAGGCCACGTGGGCCAGGTCCCGTTCGATTTCCTTCTCCAGGTAGCTGCGGCGTTCGTCGTCAAGCAGGTCCCATTTGTTGAAGGCCAGGACCATGGCCCGGCCGGATTCGATGGCGAGCTGCAGGATGCGGACGTCCTGTTCGCTGAGGACCTCGTCCACGGCCAGGAGCACCACGGCGACCTCGGCTTTTTCGAGGGCAGCCTGGGTCCGGAGCGAGGCGTAGTAATCCGCGCCCTGGGCCATGTGCTGGCGGCGGCGGATGCCTGCGGTGTCAACAAACCGCCAGGTCCGGTCGCCGAGTTCGATGAATTCGTCAACCGGGTCCCGGGTGGTGCCGGCGGTGTTGTCCACCACCACGCGCTCGGAGCCGGCCAGCTTGTTCAGCAGCGAGGACTTGCCCACGTTGGGACGGCCGATCAGGGCGATCCGGCGCGGACCGCCGGAGCGTTCCACCCCCTCGATGGTGGAGAACTCGGGCAGGGTCTCGATCACGTGGTCGAGGAGGTCCGCGACGCCGCGGCCGTGCAGGGCCGAGACGGGGTACGGCTCGCCGAAGCCGAGGCCCCAGAGTGCTGCCGAGTCGGCTTCCTGGGCGAAGTCGTCCACCTTGTTCGCCACCATGATGACGGGCTTCTTGCTGCGGCGCAGCATTTTCATCACGCCTTCGTCCGTGGCAGTGGCGCCGACGGCGGAGTCCACCACAAAGAGCACGGCGTCGGCCAGCTCCACGGCCATTTCGGCCTGCTCGGCAACGCGGGCGTGGATGCCGCGGGCGTCGTGCTCCCAGCCGCCGGTGTCCACCAGGGTGAAGTTCTGGCCGTTCCAGTTGGCGGCGTACATCACGCGGTCGCGGGTGACACCGGGGGTGTCTTCCACCACCGCTTCACGGCGGCCCAGGATGCGGTTGACCAGCGTGGACTTGCCCACGTTGGGCCGGCCGATGATGGCCAGGACCGGGTCCAGCTGGACGGGACCGTCAAAGTCCGCGTCGTCGTAGTCCCCGCTGAGCAGGGCGGCGTCGTCCTCGTCGAGGTCGTAGTCAGCCAGGCCGGCCCGGAGGGACGCAGCGCGGAGCTCCGCCTCGTCGTCGCCGATCGCTGCCATCCGCTCTGCCACCTGGTCGGAGCCGGTGGGGGTGTATTCGTCTTCGCCGGCGCCGGAGTGGCCGGATGTTTGAGTCGTATCGCTCATTGCATTGTCCTTAAGGTCTGATCTGCCGGCGTCCCGGCTACTGCTGTCAAGTCTGTGTGATCCCCGGTGCCGGGCAACCGCTGTCCGCTGAGGCGGACTGCGTCCTGGACGTGCCCCGCCAGGGCTGCGCGGATCTCCTGCGCCGCCCTGTCCATTGAAGCACGCCCGCTTTCCCCGGCCCTGCGGCCCAAGGTGAGGGCCCCGCCGAAGCTGACGTGCAACCGCCGGCCCGGCCGGGGCACTGAGTCGAGGTGTTCGCCCCCGGTCCTGGTGCCCAGGATGGCGACCGGCACCACCGGGGCGCCGGTCTGCAGGGCCAGCCAGGCCACGCCGCTGCTGATGCCCGCGGCTTCACCGCTGCCCCGCGTTCCTTCCGGCAGGATGCCAACGCACCGGCCGGCGTCGAGCAGTTTGGTGCACCGCTGCAGCGCAGCCCGGTCCCCCGACCGGTCCACGGGAAGCTGCCCGGACGCGGTGAGGACCCGGCCCAGGAATCCCTTGAACATTTCCTGTTTGACCAGGATGTGCATGGGCCGCGGTGCTGCCCCGAACATCACGGGTCCGTCCAGGAAGCTGATGTGGTTGCCGGCGAAGATCACCGGGCCGCCGGTGGGGACGTTGTCCCTGCCGGTGATGGTGGTCCGGTAGATGAGGTGGTCCAGGACCCAGCCCACAGGCCGGCTCCAGGACATGGTCCAGCCGGCGGGTACAGCGGCTGTGCCCTTAGTCACGGTTCAGCACTTTCGTGACGATCACCAGGGCGGCATCCACCGTCTCCTCGAAGTCCAGGTCGGACGAGTCGAGGGTCACCACGCCGTCGGCTGCCTGGGTGAAGTTGACCACCGTGGAATCCCTGGCGTCGCGGTGGGTTACCTGCGCTGCCAGCTGCTCCGCGCTTTGGGTGCCGCCCAGCTGGATGCCGCGCCGGCGCAGGCGGGCCTCTTCGCTGGCGGTGAGCAGCATCCGGACTTCGGCGCCGGGTGCGACGACGGTGGTGATGTCCCTGCCCTCGACGACGATGCGGCGGTGGTGCTTTTCAATAAGCGCCCGCTGGCGGCGGATCAGTTCGGTCCGGGCGCCGAGAGTGGTGGCCACGGCGCTGACGGCAGCGGAGATTTCCGGCTCCCGGATGGCATCCGTGACGTCCGTTCCGCGCACCCGGACAAAGTCCTCCTGTGGGCTGGAGCTGAGCTCAAGCACCAGGTCCCGGGAGGCCTGCTCCACGGCCGCCGCATCCTCCAGGTCCAGGCCCTGGTCAACGCAGTGCCAGGTCAGGGCGCGGTACATCGCGCCGGTGTCAAGGTAGGCAAGGCGGAGCCGGCGCGCCACTTCCTTGCTGACGCTGGACTTGCCGGAGCCAGAAGGCCCGTCGATGGCAACTACCAGCGGCCGGCCCACGCGGAGCGCGGGCATGGTGTCGAGAAGTTCCTGTGTCATTACGAAAGTACCCGCCATCCGCGGTCGTTAAGGGCTTCGATCAGGTGGTCGTGCTTGTTCGGCAACACAGACAATTCCACCATGCCGACGTTTTGTCCGGACGAGTGGTCCAGGCGCAGGTCCTCAAGGTTTACCCCGATTTCACCGATTTCGGTCAGCAGCTGAGCGATCTGGCCCGGTTTGTCGTCCACCAGGACCGTGAGCCAGGAGTAGGCCTGCGGGGGTCCGCCGTGCTTGCCCGGGATACGGGCCTGCCCGGCGTTGCCTTCGCTGATGAGCTGGGCAAGGTCAAGCCGTGCGCCGGGAGCGGTGGGCTGCTCAAGGGTGCCGATAAGCCGGTTCAGGTCGTCACGGACGCCATAGAGGATCTCCACCACCTTGGCGGCGTTGCCGCCAAGGATCTGAACCCACAGGGTGGGGTCGCTGGCGGCGATGCGTGTGACGTCGCGGAGCCCGTTGCCGGCCAGGGACAGCGCGTGCAGCGGCGTCCCCTGGAGCCGGCTGGCCAGCAGTGATGACATCACCTGGGGCAGGTGGGAAACCAGCGCCACGGCAGCGTCGTGCTCGTCCGCCGTGAACTGGGACACCACGGCACCCAGGTCGGCGCCAAGGGCCCTGGCCGCCTGCAGTGCAGTTCCGGAGGTTTCCGGGGTGGGGCAAACCACCCACGGCATGGAGGTGAAAAGTTCACCGCGCGCCGCCACCGGGCCGGACTTCTCCCGGCCGGCCATGGGATGGGTCCCCACGTACCGGGACAGGTCCGCACCGGTGGCGCGCAGCCGGGCCAGGATGTCCGCCTTCACGCTGGCGATGTCAACAACCGTTGCCTGCGGGTAGTCGGCGAGGGCGCCGGCCACCACCTCGGCAGTGACGTCCGGCGGTGCAGCCACCACCACCAGCTGCGGGCTGCCGTTGCCCAGTTCAGGCAACGGCCGGCCCGCACCGATGTCCACGGCCACGGCCTGGTTGGTGGGCGAAGGGTCCGCGAGGAACACGGGAACCCCGCGGCCCCGCAGTCCCAGCCCGATGCTGGCACCGAGCAGTCCCGTGCCAAGGACCACCACGGGCCCGTCCAGGTGCCCGCGGCCCTGGCTTTGGAAAGCGGACATGCCTCAGAGTCCTACGGATGCCAGCAGGTGGCCGACTTCCTGCTTGCCGAGGTTCCGGATGCTGCCCTGGCGCTGGTCGCCGAGGCCGATGGGGCCCACCTTGACGCGCACCAGGCGCAGCACGGGGAAGCCTACGGCGTCGAACAGGCGCCGGACAATCCGGTTCCTGCCCGAGTGGAGCACCACTTCGATGAGCACGTGGCCGGGGGTGGAGTCCACCAGCCGGAAGGAGTCCACTGACGCGATGCCGTCCTCGAGTTCAACGCCGGCCTTCAGCTCAGCGCCGATGCCCTGGGGGAACGGCCCGCGGACCTGCACCAGGTAGGTCTTGGGGACTTCGTAGGAGGGGTGCGTCAGCCGGTTGGCGAGTTCCCCATCGTTGGTCAGCAGCAGCAGGCCCTCGGTGGCCACGTCGAGGCGGCCTACATGGAAGAGGCGTTCGCCGTGGTTGTGGCGGATGAAGTCGCTGATGCAGGGCCGGCCGTCAGGATCCTCCATGGTGGACACAACGCCCTTGGGCTTGTTGAACACCAGGTAGGAGAGGGTTTCGTCCAGCTGGATCCGCAGGCCATCCACGTGGATGACTGCGGTCTTGGGGTCGATCCGGACGCCGAGTTCGGTGACCACCTGGCCATCAACCTCCACGCGGCCTTCGGCGATCATCTCTTCGCAGACTCGGCGTGACGCCACGCCGGCCTGGGCCATGACTTTCTGCAGGCGGATGCCGTCGGAGTCGTGCAGGTCCGACTGGGGCACGTCGCCGCGGGGGCCTTTCTTCCGGGCGGGCCGGCGGACCGGGCCCAGGTTCTGGCCGAAGCGTTCGCTGCCGAAGGCCCGTGACGCGGCTGCGCCGGGCTTGCCGGTGCGCGGTTTGGCTTTCGGGGCGCCAGGGGTGCCGGGCAGTTTCTTGGCGCCGGGCTTGCGTGCTGCAGGCTTGCGCGACGCCGGCCTGGCCGGGTTCGCGTCCGGGCCGCGGCCGCTGTCCGTGGCCTCGAGGTCCGGATCGACGAAGCGTTCCTCGCGCGGTTTCGGGGCGCGGTGCGGCCGGTCGCCGCCGGCAAACCCGCCGCCGCCGTTGAATCCGGCGCCGCGCTTTGGCGCGCCGCCGCGGGAGCCGCCGTTGAAGCCGCCCCCCTGGGGGGTGTTGCGTCCGGAAGTGTTGCGTCCCGAACCGTTACGTGGTGAACCCTGGCGTCCCGCCTGTGTCATGACCCGTCCTTCAATGTTTTTGGCTCTTAAAGGTGTCCAAGGACAACCCTAACCAGCCGTGCAGACTTCGTCTGCCCTGATGAGTAATCTTGCGCAGGCGGGGACGTGCCCCGCCTACATTCGTTCGGCGTCGTAGAACTCCGCGATGCCGTCCAGCCCCGGTAGGTGGGGAGACAGCTGCGGAAGCTCGGCGACGGAACCGATGCCCATCCGCTCCAGGAAATACGAGGTTGTCCGGTAGAGGATGGCGCCGGACTCGGGATCTGTTCCCGAGTCCTCAATCAGCCCGCGCTGGGCGAGTGTCCGTACGACAGAGTCAACGTTGACCCCGCGAATTGCAGACACCCTGGCCCGTGAAACGGGCTGGCGGTACGCGATGACCGCAAGGGTTTCCAATGCCGCCTGCGTGAGCCTGGCCGTCTGTCCATCCAGCACGTACTTGCCCACGATGCCGGCGAAGTCCGTGCGGGAGTAGATCCGCCAGCCACCGGCGATGTTCCGCAATTCAAAACCCCGGGGGCTGGAGCCGAAACCAGCGATGCTGGCCTTTTCCATATCCGGGGCTTTAACAGTATAACCGTTATACTCGCGCTGCAGTTCTTCGAGCAGGCCGCGGACGGCGGGGACGTCCAGCTCGAGCCCTGCGGCGAGCTCCTCCTCCGTGGCGGGCTGGTCCAGGACCATCAGGACGGCCTCGAGGGCGGACTTCGCACCGCCGGGAAGTTCGTGGACCTGCGCACCGGCTCCGGCGTTCGGTACTTCGTGGTTCACAGTTGTTCCTCGTATTCTTCGCTCAGATTCTCAGCGGACCAGTCGCCGTGACCGGCGGTCCAGTGCACGGCGAGTTCGGCCAGCGCCACCGGTTGGTCGAAGGACACCGCTTTGTCCCGGAACAGTTCCAGCAGGGCCAGGAAGCGGGCCACCACCACCAGGGACGAATCCGCATCGGCGATCAGCTCCCGGAAGGTCAGGGGTGATTGCTGCCGCAGGCGCAGGCCCAGGCGCTCGGCCTCCTCCTTCACGCTGACGTTGCTGCCGTGTCCGTGCAGGTGGGCCAGGCCCACCTCCGGGGGCGGGGCCGTTTTGGGGTTAAGCGCGCCTGCGGCAAGGGCGGCGAACTGTTCGGGACTGTGTTTCCACACCAGTTCGGGCAGCATGGCCGCGAAGTGCCCCTCCAGCGCCACCTGCCGGGGGAACCGCTGGCCCTCCTCATGCAGGGTGTCCCCCAGCAGCGACGCGACCTGCTTGAACGCCTTGTATTGCAGCAGCCGGGCGAACAGCAGGTCGCGGGCCTCGAGGAGCGCAACGTCTTCCTCGTTTTCCACCTCGCCCGCAGGCAGGAGCCGGGCCGCCTTGAGGTCCAGCAGCGTCGCGGCGATCACCAGGAACTCGCTGGCCTCGTCCAGGGCCCACTCGCCGCCCTGCTGCTGCAGGTTGCGGATGTACTTGATGAATTCGTCGGTCACCGTGGCGATGGCAACCTCGGTGATGTCCAGTTGGTGTTTGGCGATCAGGGCCAGGAGCAGGTCGAAGGGGCCCGTGAAGTTGGCAAGCCGTACTTCGAAGCCGGGTTTGGTTTCGGCCACGGCGTGGCTAGGGTGCGCCGCCGCGGGAAATCAGCTCTTTCGCGAGCCGGCGGTAGGCGTCAGCCCCCACGTGGTTGCCGGCGTAGCTGGTGATGGGCTCAGCTGCCACCGTGGCGTCCGCGAACTTGATGGAGCGCTTGATGACGGTTTCGAAGACCTTCTCGCCGAACGCTTCCACCAGCCGGGTGATGACTTCGCGGCTGTGCAGGGTGCGGGCGTCGTACATGGTGGCCAGCACGCCGTCCACCTGCAGGCGCGGGTTGAGCCGGTCCTGGACTTTGTCGATGGTTTCCACCAGCAGCGCCACGGCGCGAAGGGCGAAGAACTCACAAATCAGCGGGATGATGACGCCGTGCGCGGCGGTGAGGGCGTTGACGGTCAGCAGGCCCAGGGACGGCTGGCAGTCGATCAGGACAACGTCGTAGTCGTCCTGGACCTTCTTCAGGGCACGGTCAAGGACCTGCTCGCGGGCAACTTCGTTGACCAACTGGACTTCCGCGGCGGACAGGTCGATGTTGGCCGGCAGCAGGTCGACGTTTTCCACACCGGTCTGGTGGATGGCATCGCGGATGTCCACTTTGCGGTCCATCAGGACGTTGTAGACGGTGAGGTCCAGTTCGTGCGGGTTGATCCCGAATCCTGCCGACAGGGCGCCCTGCGGGTCGAAGTCCACCAGGAGGACGCGGCGGCCGTATTCGGCCAGGGCCGCAGCCAGGTTGATGGTGGAGGTGGTTTTACCCACTCCGCCTTTCTGGTTGACCATGGCGATGACCCGCGCCGGACCGTGGGAGGACAGTGGCGCGGGCTCGGGGAACTCGCGGTACGGACGCCCGGTGGGGCCCATGACCGTGTTGTCCAGGTCGAATTCCGTGCCCTCCAGAGTTGCCGAACCCTGTTCGCTGCTCACGTATCTATCCACACTTTCACTGACGGTGATGTCCTGCCGCCGGACGGGCCGGCAGCGTTCCTTCTTCTTCCCAAGGTTACAGCCGCGGGCAGGGCTTTCCGGGCAACTTGACTTTTCCCGGATGTTGAGCCTTGACCTTCTGGTTGAGGTCGAAGGTTGGGGTTTTCCCGGTAAACACCACCGCCCCCGCAGCTCAGGCTGCGGAGGCGGTGGGTGCTTGGGGGGTTGCTGGTCAGGCGTTGACCGGGACCTGCTTCGTTTCGGTGCCCGGGTCGGCGGCAGGGACCGTTTCGCCGTGGCCGGCGATCATGGTCTGCTCGTCGAAGGGCACTTCGCCGGAGAGGACGCGGCCCACCTGGTCGCCGTCGATTTCCTTGACCCAGGTGCCCACCAGGATGGTGGCCACCGCGTTGCCGGTGAAGTTGGTCAGGGCGCGGGCCTCGGACATAAAGCGGTCGATGCCAACAATCATGCCGACACCGCCCAGCAGTTCGGGCTTGTGGGCCTGCAGCCCGGCGGCGAGGGTGGCCAGGCCGGCGCCGGTGACGCCGGCTGCACCCTTGGAGGCGATGATCATAAAGACCAGGAGGGAGATCTGGGCGCCCAGGTCAAGGGGCGTGCCCATGGCGTTGGCCACGAACAAGGATGCCATGGTCAGGTAGATCGCGGTGCCGTCGAGGTTGAAGGAGTAGCCGGTGGGAACCGTGACGCCGACAACAGGCTTGGAGACACCCAGGTGTTCCATCTTGGCGATCAGGCGGGGCAGCGCTGCTTCGGAGGACGAGGTGGAGAAGATCAGGAGGTACTCGCGGCCCAGGTACTTCATCAGCTTGAAGATGTTCACGCCGGTGACCACCTTGAGGAGCCCGCCCAGGATGATGACGATGAACAGGGCGCAGGTGATGTAGAAGGCGAGCATCAGGGTGAACATGCTCACGATGGCCTGGAAGCCGGTGGCGCCGACAACGGCGGCGATGGCACCGAAGGCGCCGATCGGGGCGAGCCACATGATCATGATGAGGATCCGGAAGACCAGGGTCTGGGCGTGGCCGATGGCCTTGAGGATCGGGGCGCCCTGCGGGCCCATCTTCTGGAGTGCGAAGCCCACCAGGATGGCGGCCAGCAGGGTGGGCAGCACCGGAATGTCGCCGGGGATGATGCCGAGCAGGAACGCGACGGTGGGGTCGGTGGCGGCCGGCTTGGTGGGGTCGTAGGGGGTGAGCTTCAGGCCCTCACCGGGGTGGATCAGGTTGCCCACCACCAGGCCGATGGCCAGGGCGAACGTGGACATCAGGACGAAGTAGCCAAGGGCCAGGCCGCCCACCTTGCCCACCGTGGCTGCTTTGGCGATGGAACCGATGCCAAGGACGATGGTGCAGAAGATGACCGGGCCGATCATCATCTTGATGAGCTTGATGAAGCCGTCGCCGAGGGGCTTGAGTGACTTGCCCACCTCGGGGAACATCAGGCCCACCACGGCGCCGAGGATTACGGCGGCGATGACGGCGATGTAAAGGTAGTGCGACTTGTCGATGCCCTTGCGCTTGGCCTTGGGGGTGCCGAGCGACTCTCCTCGTTGAGAGGCCATGATGTGTCTCCTTATGGATAATCTTGAAGACGCTGCGGCACAGATTCTGGGCTCAAGGCGTCCTTGCGGTGTGATATCCATCATTGGGCACACCGTGACGCAGCTCACCGTTGCGTTCATATTGGTCGTGGGAGGTACTGATGATCCACAGCTGGAGTATCGCCCGCAGGCTGTTTGTGGCGAACCTGCTGATTGTGGTGGCGTTCATCGCTGTGGTGGGGACGGCCACCTACCTGGACGCGAGGGACCGCACGTACGACGAGGCAGGCCTGCGCATGGCCGGCATCGCCTCCGCCATCGCCGCCAGTCCCCTGGTGCTGGCGGCAGCGGCGACGCCGGACCCCTCAGCCCTGCTGCAGCCTTACGCCCGGGAGGTGATGGCAGGGG
The DNA here is from genome assembly GCF_030208875.1 of Pseudarthrobacter sp. MEB009. Taxonomy (NCBI): domain Bacteria; kingdom Bacillati; phylum Actinomycetota; class Actinomycetes; order Micrococcales; family Micrococcaceae; genus Pseudarthrobacter; species Pseudarthrobacter sp. MEB009. The sequence goes on along the minus strand of NZ_JARVTC010000018.1, from coordinate 14,615 downwards.
CCGACGTCGACTTCATCACCATCATGGCCCCGGACCGGACCCGGTGGACCCACCCCCGGGACGAGGAGCTGGGCCGGCCGTACATCGGTTCCATTGACGCCGCCCTGCAGGGGCAGGAGTTCACCGAGGTCACCGCGGGGACCCTGGGCCCGTCCGTGCGGACCATCGTTCCGGTGAAGGACGCCGGCGGCACCGTCCGCGCCCTGGTGGCCGCGGGCGTCACGGTCCGCACCGTGGACGTGGCGTTTGCCGCCCGGCTGCCTGCCCTGCTGGCCATCGGCCTGGCCCTGCTGCTGGGCGGTTCCCTGGCATCGTGGCTGCTGGGCCGCTACCTCCGCCGGGTCACCCGCGGCTGGGGGCCGGAGCAGCTCTCGCAGCTCTTCGCCTACTACGAATCCGTGCTGCACTCGGTCCGGGAAGGACTCATCCTCATCGACACCCGCGGCAGCGTGGTGATGTACAACGACCAGGCCGCCGAGCTCCTGGGCCTTGCGGCCAGCAGCCTGGACCCCACCAGGCCACCGCAGCTGGCGGACCTGCCGCTGGACGATGGCCTACGGCGGCTGTTCGAGTCGGGACGGACCGTCAAGGACGAGATCATCCTGGCCGGTTCGCGCATCCTGGTGGTGAACCAGGCGCCGGCGAAGGGGCCGGCAGGGGCTGGCTCCCGGGGCAGGGCTGATGTTTACGGCACCGTGGCCACGCTGCGGGACAGGACCGAGATCGAGGCGCTGGGCAACGAGCTGGAAACCATGCGCACCCTCTCCGGGGCGCTGCGGGCCCAGACGCACGAACATGCCAACCGGCTGCACACCATGGTCTCGCTCCTGGAGCTGGGCCGGACCCAGGAGGCGCTGGACTTCGCCACCCAGGACCTGGCCCTGAGCCAGCGGCTGACCGATGACATGGTCAGTTCGGTGGACGAGCCGGTCCTGGGGGCCCTGGTGATGGGCAAAGTGGCCGAAGCCCACGAGCGTGGCGTCCAGTTGGACGTGGCAGCCCTTGGCTCCGGCACAGTGGCCGGCGTCGCAGTCCAGGACCTGGTGACCATCATGGGCAACCTGCTGGACAACGCGATCGATGCAGCCGCAGACGGCCCCCCGCCGCGCCGGGTGCAGCTGACGGTGGAGTCGGATGAGGAAGGCCTGGACGTGACGGTCCACGATTCCGGCGCCGGCATCAGCGCGGCCGCCGCGGAGAACATCTTCCGGCACGGCTACAGCACCAAGCAGTCAGGGCAGGGCAGCCGGGGCATCGGCCTGGCGCTGGTGCGGCAGGCAGTGCAGCGGCTGGGCGGTACGCTGGCCATCAACGGCCGGCGCGGTGCCAAGTTCGAGGTTTTCCTGCCGGCAACCCTGCCCGCCGAACCGGCCGAACCCGCCGAAAAGGAGCACTGACCGTGAGAGAGATCCGCGTCCTCGTTGTTGAGGACGAGGCCATCGCCGCCGCTGCGCATGCGGCCTACGTGGGCAGGCTGGAAGGGTTTGTGCTCGCCGGCACCGCACCGGACGGCCAGTCGGCGCTGCGCCTCCTCACCGAGTTTTCAGCGGCGGGCGATCCGGTGGAGCTGGTGCTCCTGGACATGAACCTGCCGGACCTGCACGGCCTGGACATCGCCCGGCGGATGAGGTCCGCCGGGATCCTGGCGGACATCATCGCGATCACCGCCGTCCGGGAGCTGGCGATCGTGCGCAGCGCCGTGGCCATCGGCGTGGTCCAGTACCTGATCAAACCGTTCACTTTTGCCACGTTCGCGGACAAACTCGAGAGCTACCGGCAGTTCCGCCGGCAGCTGGCCGGGGCGGGCGCCGGCGCAGGCCGGGCCGGGGCGTCCCAAAGCGAGGTTGACCAGGCATTCGCCAGCCTCCGGGCCCCGTCGGAACTGCCGCTGCCCAAGGGCCTGTCCAGCTCCACCCTGGGCTCAGTCCAGGAGTTCCTGCAGGAGCAGCAGTACGCGGTCTCGGCGACGGAAGTCATGGACGCCCTGGGCATGTCCCGGGTGACGGCCCGGCGCTACCTCGAGTACCTGGCCGACGCCGGAACGGTCTCCCGGACGGCGCGTTACGGTACGCCGGGACGGCCGGAGAACGAATACCGGTGGGGCGGCCACTGAGGCACCCGGCGGGTGCCGCCGTCGTGCACGTATTCCAGGGTCACGGCCTGGCCGGGCCTGCGGGCCAGTCCGCGTAGCTGACGGCAGCGACGCTGTCATTGTCGGCGGCCAGTTCCACCCTGACGTCGGTGCGCCGCCCTGAGATCATGGCCGGGAGCCAGTGTTCGGCATCCGCCCACATCTGCCGGACGGGCAGCTGATCCACTGGATACCACTGTGGCGTGATCTCATCACTTTCAGACGGCTCGCCTTCCCAGCGGTGAGCCAGGAACACGGTGGTGAACATGTCCCATTCCGGCCGGTAAGGGAAAACAAAGTCGACGGTTCCGGCCGGCACCAGGTCCGCGGCGGCAACCACAACGTCCACCTCTTCGCGTACCTCGCGGCAGATTGCGGCCCGCACGGTCTCCCCCGGTTCGACATGGCCGCCTACGCCCACCACCTTGCCGCGGCCGAAGCCGGTGCGCTTGAGCCCCAGGAGGACCTCCTGGCCGCCGGCTGCGTCGCGGAGGAGGAAACAGAGGGTCACCTGTGCTGCAGTCATGCGCCAAGCCTAGTTGCGCCGCCCGGACACACGGCGCCGGCGGCACCGGCATGTGGGAAGCTCTACCTGTGACTCCAGAATCAGCCCACGCGCTCCGGCCTGCCCGCAGCTCAACGATCGACGCGCGGTTGCCCGCCTGGCTGGTCCGCAACCCGCTGCACTGGGGCTGGGCCTGGGCCGGGTTCTGGACTGCGCTGATCGCCGTCGACGAATTTGTGGACCTGGCCGGCTGGACCTGGTACCTGCTGGTGGGCATGGCTGCCCTGCCCACGCTGGTGTGCACGCTGACGGTCCTGCATGTCACGCCGCGGACCGAAGTGAAACCGGTCCGGGAGTCGGTGCTGGGGCTCTTTTTTGTGAGGTTCCTGGCACTGGTGGCGGCGTTTATGGTCTGGGCGGTCTCGGTGGTGCTCAGCGCTTCGATCTCCACCACCATCCAGGCGCTGGCGGGAGATTCAGAACGGGAGGTGACGGCGCTGGGGCTGAACCTGATGGCCGCCATGGTCCCTTTGGTGGTCTCGCTCCTGTGGCTGGCCTTTGTGGCGCGCTGCGCCTGGTTCCTGCGCCGGCTTCGCGGCTGGCGGCAGTTCCCCGTCCTGTCGAGGGTGCCAAAGTCGTTCCTGCGGGGCCGGCCGCGGCTGCGCCGCGTGGTGATCGGGCTGGCGCATCCGGGCCTGATGCTGGTGGCTGCCATGGGATCCTCCGTGCTCGCGTTCCTGCTTGGCGCCGTGGAGTTGACCATCGAAGCGGTGCTTTAGGCCGGCGCCGGGGTCCTAGCCCAGGGCCCGGGGGTGCGCTGCAGCGTAGATTTCCCGCAGGGTGTCCGCCGTGACCAGGGTGTACACCTGGGTGGTGGTCACCGAGGCGTGCCCCAGCAGTTCCTGGACCACACGGACATCTGCGCCGCCCTCGAGCAGGTGGGTGGCGAACGAGTGCCGGAGCGTGTGCGGCGAGACGTCACGGGTGATGTTGGCTTTTTCGGCGGCGGCCTTCAGGATGGTCCAGGCGCTCTGCCGGCTGATCCGGCCGCCCCGGGCGTTCAGGAAAAGCGCGGGTGTGCCTTTGCCCTTGGCGGCCAGCAGCGGGCGGCCACGCACCAGGTACGCGTCAAGGGCACGGGCACCATAGGATCCCAGCGGCACGAGCCGTTCCTTGGATCCCTTGCCGAACAGCCGTACCACCGCCGGGCCTTCGTCCGGGCCAGCCAGGGAAATGTCATCAACGTCCAGGCCCACGGCCTCGCTGATCCGGGCACCGGTGGAGTACAGGAATTCCAGCAGCGCCCGGTCCCGGAGCCCCGCCGCCGTGTCGGTTCCGGCAGCCTCGAGGATCCGGGTCACCTCGTCAACACTGATGGCTTTGGGCAGGCGCTTGCCCGGCATGGGCGGGTGGACTTCGCTGGCGGGGTCGGCGGTGGTATAGCCCTCCAGGGCCCAGAACTTGTGCAGCCCGCGGACGGCCACGACTGTCCGGGCGGCGGAGCGCACCCCCAGCACTGAGCCGCCGTCGGATCCTTCCGAGAGGGCACGGACGAATCCTGTGACATCGTGCCGGGTGATGTCTGCCGGCTGGTTGCGGCCAGCGGCCATCAGGTACCGGGCATACCGGGAGAGGTCGCGGCGGTATGCGGCAAGGGTATTGGCGGCCAGGCCGCGTTCGACGCCCATGTGCTGGAGGTAGTCAGTGATCCCCCGGTCAACGGCCGACGGCGGCGGCGCAGGTGGTGCCGGTGCTTGCGGTGCCGGTGCTTCCGCCGGGATCGCCTCTGCCGAGGGGCCGGGGACCATCAGCGCTGGCTGGGGTGCGCCGGCCAGGGAGCGTCCGCCGGCCGCAGGTCAGCGTATCCATTGGCCCGGGCAGCCGCGGCGGCCAGGATGCCGACGACGGCGGACGGGTTGTGCAGCCGGCCGGCCAGGACGGACGCCACTGCCTCATCAAGGCTGATCCAGTGGAATTCGATTTCCGCTTCCTCGTCCGTGCGCTCATGCCGTTCGTGGTGCGGGATCTCGGTCAGGTCCCGGGCAAGGTAGATCCTGATGGCTTCGCTGGAGGAGCCCGGGGAGTTGAAGAAGTCGGTCAGGACGTTCCAGGTACCGGCGGCAATGTCGGCCTCTTCGGCCAGTTCCCGGGCAGCGCCCACCACGAAGTCCTCGCCCTCAATGTCGAGGAGGCCGGCCGGGATTTCCCAAAGGTCCATGCCCACGGGGTGCCGGTATTGCCGGAGCAGGAGGATCTGGCCGTCCGCGTTCATGGGCAGGACGGCCACGGCGCCGGGGTGGTCGATGTAGTCGCGGGTCAGGGGCGCTCCGGCGTCCTGGAGCGTGAACGTGTCACTGACCACGTCCCAGATCCGGCCTTTGTAGACCTGCTCCGTGGACAAAAGACGGCGCGGGCTCGGTGCATCCGAAACCTGCCTGCTGGCAGGGGTGGTTTCAGGTGTACCGGGCATCGCGCCGTCTCTTTTCCGTTGTGGACTACTTAGCGGCTACCGTACCGGACTGCTTGGCCTTCGAGGCGCCGGCAGTTACCGTGTCGGTGCCGTTCTGGTGGGCCAGGGCGGCCTTGACCAGGCCGGCGAACAGCGGGTGCGGCCGGGTGGGGCGCGAGCTCAGCTCGGGGTGCGCCTGCGTGGCCACGTAGTAGGGGTGGACATCCGCGGGCAGCTCCACGTACTCCACCAGCTTGCCGTCCGGGGACGTGCCGGAGAAGACCAGTCCTTCGGCGGCGATCTGGTCGCGGTACTTGTTGTTGACCTCGTAGCGGTGGCGGTGCCGTTCGCTGACGGTGGTCTTGCCGTAGGTTTCGGCGATGACCGAACCGGCGTCGAGCTTGGCTTCGTAGAGGCCCAGGCGCATGGTGCCGCCGAGGTCGCCGCCGCCTTCAACGAATTCCAGCTGCTCTGCCATGGTGGCAATGACCGGGTACTTGGAGTCCGGCTCGAACTCGGACGAGGACGCGCCTTCCAGGCCCACCACGTTCCGGGCATACTCGATGACCATGCACTGCAGGCCCAGGCACAGGCCCAGGACGGGCAGCCGGGTTTCGCGGGCGAACTTCAGGGCGCCCAGCTTGCCTTCCAGCCCGCGGATGCCGAAGCCGCCGGGAACGCAGATGGCGTCAACACCCTTGAGTGCTGCGACGGCACCTTCGTGCGTTTCGCATTCGTCGGAGGGAACCCAGCGGATCTGGACCTTGGTGTCGTTGGCGAAGCCGCCGGCCCGCAGTGCCTCGGTCACGGACAGGTAGGCGTCCGGGAGGTCGATGTACTTGCCCACCAGGGCAATTTCGACGTGGTGCTTGGGGTTGTGGACTGCTTCGAGGAGCTTGTCCCAGCTGGTCCAGTCGACGTCCTTGAACGGGAGGTCCAGGGCACGCACGATGTAGGAGTCCAGGCCCTGGGTGTGCAGGGTCTTGGGGATGTCGTAGATGCTGGGCGCATCGGCGGCGTTGACCACGGCGTCGATGTCCACATCGCACATGCGGCCGATCTTCTCGCGCATGGCGTCCGGAACTTCGCGGTCCGAGCGGATGACGATCGCTTCGGGCTGGATGCCGATGGAGCGCAGGGCGGCCACGGAGTGCTGCGTTGGCTTGGTCTTCAGTTCCTGGGAGGGGCCGATGTACGGGACCAGGGACACGTGCAGGAAAAAGACGTTGCCGCGGCCGATGTCCTGGCGGACCTGGCGTGCGGATTCGAGGAACGGCTGGGATTCGATGTCCCCCACCGTGCCGCCGATTTCGGTGATGATGACGTCCGGGGCGTTTTTGCCTTCTGCGGGCAGGCGCATCCGGCGCTTGATCTCATCGGTGATGTGCGGGATGACCTGGACGGTGTCGCCGAGGTATTCGCCGCGGCGTTCCTTGGCGATCACCGTGGAGTACACCTGGCCGGTGGTCACGTTCGCGGAGCCTTCGAGGTTCTCGTCGAGGAAACGCTCGTAGTGCCCGATATCCAGGTCCGTCTCGGCGCCGTCGTCGGTCACGAAGACTTCGCCGTGCTGGAAGGGATTCATGGTGCCCGGATCCACATTCAGATAGGGATCGAGCTTCTGCATAGTTACAGACAGGCCGCGGGCCCGCAGGAGGTGACCAAGGCTGGAAGCCGTGAGTCCCTTACCGAGCGAGGACGCCACACCACCGGTTACGAAGATGTGTTTGGTCGTCTTGGATGAACCCGGGAACCGGGAATTTACACGGGAATTTGATCGCTGCACCACGGAATTCGAGCCTATCATCAATTGAGCCTTCCACGGGTCGGGTACCGGCTGTCCCAAACGTTCAAGTGTGCGTCCCACCGTGGCGGATGTTCAAGGGGTGGACCTCTCCAAATATTTCCGGACTGCAGCCATCAGGCCCGCTGCGGCAGGAGTTTTGCGTCATCCAGCAGTTCCTGGGCATGGGCGCGGGCGGACTCGGAATCCTCTTGCCCGGCCAGCATGCGGGCAAGTTCGCGGACCCGTTCGGGGCCGTCGAGGAGTCGCACATCACTGGACGTGAAGCCGGTGGCCGTGCCGCCGTCGGCTCCCCTGACGGAGGTTTTGGTGACCGTGATGTGCTGGTCGGCGAAAGCTGCCACCTGCGGCAGGTGGGTGACCACCAGGACCTGGACGTGCCGGGCCAGCATGGCCAGCCGGCGGCCGATCTCCACAGCCGCCCGGCCGCCGACGCCGGCATCAACCTCATCAAACACAAACGTGGGGACGGGGTCCACTGCGGCGAGCACCACTTCGATGGCGAGCATCACACGGGACAGTTCACCGCCGGACGCACCCTTGCCCAAGGGCCTGGCGGGGGCGCCGGAATGCGGCTGCAGCAGGAAGGCGATCTCGTCCGCGCCATGGGGGCCGTGCATGGCGGCCGGCTCCAGCGTGATCACCAGGGTGGCATCAGCCATGGCCAGGGCCTTGAGCTCCGCGCTGACCCGGGACGATAGGTCCTTGGCCGCCTTGGTGCGGATCTTAGTGATGCCTGTTGCCAGTTTCTTCAGTTCCGCCTCGGCGCGGGCAACATCGGCCTCGAGTGTTTCGATGCGGGTGGAGTCGTCCTGGAGTTCGTCGAAGCGCACCCGTGAGCGGTCGGCCCACCCGAGCACCTCATCGATGGTGGGCGCGTATTTGCGGACGAGTTTCGCCAGCGCCGCCCGCCGTTCCTCGATTTCGGCGAGCCGCTCCGGGCCTTCAGTGTCCAGACCGGCCTGGTAACTGGCCAGGTCGGTGGCGATGTCGTTGAGCAGGAAACCCACCTCGGCCAGCCGGGCCGCGGCCTGGCCGAGCTCGGCGTCGTGCTCCGCCACATGTTCCAGGGTCCGTTTGGCAGCGTCCACCAGGGTAGTGGCGTCACCGGCGTCGCCGAAATCTTCGGCGATAAGCGCCTGGTGGGCGGTGCTCGCGGCAATCCGGAGTTCCTCCACGTTGGCAAGCTTTACAGCCTCGGCCTTAAGCGACTCGTCCTCCCCCGGCTGCGGATCAACTTCGTCGATCTCGGCCAGGGCCACCTGCAGGGACTCCGCCTCGCGGAGCCGGTCGCGGGCGGCATTGCGCAGGGCGTCCAGTTCCGCCTGGCTGGACTTCCAGTGCGCGAAGAGGTCCTGGTAGGCGGCCAGCGGCCCGGCAAGGGTGTCCCCGGCGAACTTGTCCAGCGCCCCGCGCTGCGCGGTGGCGCCCTTGAGCCTGATCTGGTCCGATTGGCCGTGGACCACCACCAGCGTTTCGCCGATCTCGGCGAGGACGCCCACCGGGGCTGCCCGGCCGCCCAGGAACGCACGGCTGCGGCCGTCCGCACCCAGCCTGCGGGCCAGGATCAGTTCAGCGCCGCCGTCGAACTCCTCAACGTCCGCACCGGCTTCCACGGCGCGGGCGACGGCGGGGTGGCCGGCGTCGAGCTTCAGGACGGCTTCGGCGGTGGCACTCTTGGCACCGCTGCGGACTGCGCCGGCGTCGGCGCGGGCGCCCAGCAGGAGCCCGACGGCGGTCACCACCATGGTTTTGCCGGCACCGGTTTCGCCGGTGACAACGCTCAGTCCCGGCCCCAGCGGCAGCGTTGCGTCGGTGATGACGCCCAGATCGCGGATTCTCAGTTCTTCAAGCATGGTGTCACTTTGCAGTCGGTGGATCGGTGGGGGCGGCCTCGTGGTCCGGCGGCACGGGCAGCGGGGGCATGACCCTCGGCGTCCGGACGATCGGGATGGGGCCGGTGTGGACCGACTCGGCCTTGGGCACGGGGCCGCGCCAGCCGTGGATGGGCAGTTCGAACTTGCGGACCAGCCGGGCGGAGAACGGGGTCTGGTGGGTGCGGGCCAGCCGCACGGGGGTGGTGGATTTGGTGACTTCCACGCGTGCTCCGGGAGGCAGGTCCACGGACCGCCGGCCGTCGCACCACAGCACGCCCTGGGCGTCCGTCCGGCTGAGGATTTCCACGGCGAGCCGGGACCGCGGCGAGACCACCAGGGGTTTGGCGAACAGGGCGTGGGCGCTGATGGGGACAATAACCAGGGCCTCCACCTCCGGCCACACCACGGGTCCGCCGGCGGAGAAGGCATAGGCGGTGGATCCCGTGGGGGTGGCCACAACGATGCCGTCGCAACCAAAGGACGTGAGCGGACGTTCGTCCACTTCTGTGACCACTTCGAGCATCCGTTCCCGGTTCGCTTTTTCGATGGCGGCCTCGTTCAGGGCCCAGGTGTGCCAGATCTTCTGGCCCTTGACCCACACCTGCACGTCGATGGTCATCCGCTCTTCCACCGTGTATTCACGGCTGGCAATCCACTGCACGGTCTGGGCGAGGTCCGCCCGCTCGCTCTCGGCGAGGAATCCGACGTGCCCCAGGTTGACACCGAGCAGGGGGACATCAACTTCGCGGACCAGTTCAGCAGCGCGCAGGATGGTGCCGTCCCCACCCAGGACCATCACCAGTTCAACGTCCGGGAGTTGCACTTGGTTGTGCAGCACCTCCACAGGCTGGGCCAGGTGGCCGAAGAACCGCTCCATGTCAGCCAGTTCGGAGTCCTGCATCACCGGAACCATCCCGGAGGCGTGCAGGAGGGCACAGGCCTCCCAGGCAGCCTTCAGTGATTCCTCGCGGCCGGTGTGGGCAAGGACAAGGACACGCCTGCTCATCAGGTTCCGCTCTCTAGTGGTTCGGCCAGATACGTCCGAGCAAGGCAGCGATGGCTGCCTCCCGCTCTTCGATCTTAGGCAGGTCTTGGGTCATCCTGCGTTTTATCCACAGGAAGTATTCGACGTTTCCGTCCTGGCCGGGCAACGGACTGGCTGCCAGGCCCCGAAGGTCGGTGCCGGCGTCGAGCGCTGCGTTGGCAACCTTTTCCACCGCCATCCGGCGTTCCCGCTCGGAGGTCACCACCCCGTTGCGGCCCAGGCGGTCCTTGCCGATCTCGAACTGCGGCTTAACCATCAGCACCAGGTCCCCGCCCGGTTCCGTGGCCAGCGCCAGCGGCAGCGCCACCAGGGTCAGGGAGATGAAGGACAGGTCCGCCACTGTCAGGGCCACGGCGCCGCCGATCGCGTCCGCTGCCATGTACCTGACGTTGAGGCCTTCATGGACTTCCACGCGCGGATCGTTCCGGATCCGGGGCACCAGCTGGCCGTGTCCGACGTCGACAGCCACCACGTGCGCGGCGCCGCGCCGCAGCAGGACATCAGTGAAGCCGCCCGTGGAGGCGCCGGCGTCGAGGCACCTTTTGCCCGCCACGGCAATGTCCGGGAAGGCGTCCAGCGCGCCGGCGAGCTTATGCCCGGCCCGGCTGGCATAGGTGTCCTGGGCGTCGTGTTCGACGGCGAGTTCGCGCTCATCGTCCACCTGGAGGGACGCCTTGGCGAGGACCTGGCCGGCGGAGCTGACTTTACCTTCGGCGATCAGGGCTGCGGCGTGCGTACGGGACCGTGCCAGGCCCCTGGCAACGAGGGCCTGGTCAAGACGGACCGGCATCAGGCGTTGCCGTCCGCGGATCCGGCGCCGGCCGGCTCTTCATTAAGCGCGGCCAGAAGCCCGTCATGCAGCCCGGCGTACGCCTCTTCGTGCGTATCAACGGGCTGCCCGGGGAGCTCTGCCAGCCTGGCCAGCACCGCAGCCACCCGCGGATCGGAGATTGCGGGGCCCGCCGCCTCCGGCCAGTCCGGTGACGGCTGGACTGGATCGGAATGCTCGGATGCGCTCAGCTCAGTCATTCCACCAGTCTAGTGATTGAGCCAGGCCAGCTGCGGCGCCTGGGCCGAGGCCGCGTCGGGCGTTGCAGCCCACCAGGCGGCGCACGCAGCGCGCCAGGCGTCCAGGCTGTCGGGGCTGCCGATGACCCCGACTGCGCCGTTGGCCACCCGGGCCGAGGCTGCGCCGCAGGTGTAGGTGCCGTCGTCGTGCGTCACGTCCGGGTAGGGCTGGAACAATTCCGGCAGGCTGCCGATGATGTAGGTGGGGCGCTCCGCGGCCCTGGCGGCGAGTATGGTTTCGCGGGTATCCACGCCGGTAAGGACCGCCACGGTGGCGAAGCCGGCGTTGTTGCCGCCCAGGATGTCGGTGTCGAGCCGGTCGCCCACCACCAGGGGACGCTCGGCGCCCAGCCGTTTGGCGGCGGAGTGGAAGAGCGGCGCTTCGGGTTTGCCGGCAACCCGCGGTTTCTGGCCGGTGGCCGCCGCGACAGCTGCCACCAGGGTGCCGTTGCCCGGGGCGATGCCTCGGGCCTGCGGGATGGACATGTCAGTGTTGGTGGCCACCCACAGCGCACCGGCGTTGACAACGAAGGTAGCCTCCGCAAGGTCCTTCCAGCCGAGCCCGGGGTCGAAGCCCTGCACCACCGCCACCGGATCCTCGTCCTGCGAGGAGACGGGAACCAGGTTCACGAGTTCCAGTTCGTGGGCCAGCGCGGCGCTGCCGGTCACCAGGACCTTGGCGCCGGCGGGCAGCAGCGACGCCAGGAGGTCCGCTGCCGCCTGGGACGAGCTGACCACCTGCTCATCAGCGGCGGGTGCGCCGAGATCGCGCAAGTGGGCTGCCACCTGCGCCGGGGACCGGGATGCGTTGTTGGTCACATAACCCAGTCCCACCCCCACACCCGCAAGCTGTTGCAGCGACTCGATGGCGCCGGGGATGGCGGCCGGGCCGGCGTAGACAACGCCGTCCAGGTCCGCCAGGAGCGCATCAAACCGGGAAATCAGAGTTACGTCAGCCATCCGCGTCAGTCTTCCCGGCGGTCCTGGTCCGCCAGCGAACCGGCGTCTGCAGGCTGGTCGCCGCTGTCGGCGTCGTCCGGGTCCTCGACGCCCTGCTCCTGATCGTCCTGCTCAACGGAGTCCAGATCCGATTCGGCGTCGTCGGAGGCGAAATAGTCGGCCTCTTGGTCCTCAATCGCGGCGTCCTGCGCGTCCTCGTGGGCCGCTTCGGTGGAGCCGGACACCCCAGCTCCGGACAGGGCCTCTGCCGATACGGCGCCAGCCGAAGGTGCCGAGCCTGCCTGCGGGGCTTCCGCGGAGGTACGTTCCAGCAGGCGGCGGCGTTCGGCTTCCTCGCGGGCTTCCTCTTCCTCGTCCCAGCCAAGGTCGATGATGTCGGGTTCTTCGTCAACACCCTGGCCCAGCGCGTTTTCCGCGACCACGGCCTGCTTGTTCCACTTTGCGGCCTCATCTGTCCGGCCCACGGCTGCCAAGGCGTCGGCGTAGGCGCGGAAGAGGCGCGGGCTGTAGGAGAAGGCGCGGTTGATATCGAGCTGGACGATTTCCAGCTCGGAAACGGCGGCGTCGAGTTGCTTCAGGTCGGTGCGTGCGCCGGAGGCCACGATGGCCAGCTCCACCTTGCCGGGCGCATCCAGGTCCTGTGCTTCTTCGGAACGGACCACGTCGAGTGCCCGGTCCGGACGGCCCAGGCCACGTTCACAGTCGGCCATAACGGGCAGGTGCACGTTGGAACCGCTGATGCGCCGGTACGTACGGAACTCGCGGAGGGCTTCGCCGTAATGGCCGGCGGCGTAGGCGGTGAGGCCCACGGCTTCGCGGACTGCTGCCAGGCGGCCGCCGCGGCGGCTCGCTGCCAGGGCGTGCTGGAAGGACAGCTCGGGTTCGTCGTCAATCAGCCGGCCGGCCATCACCAGGTGGCGGGCCACCCATTCGGCACTCTTGGGTTCCAGGGTCTTGATCTGGTGCTGCGTGGCGCGGTCGAGTTCCTTGCCGGTTACGTCTTCGTCGATCTGCGGTGAACGTTCGCGGTCGGGACGGTTGGCGCTGCGGAGGTCGCGTGCGTTCGGAACACGAACGGGCCGGTCTTCTTCACGGTCGCGGCCGAAGTTGCGCGGGCCGGAATCGCCACCTCGGTCAAAGCTGCGGGGGGCGCGTTCCTGGCGGTCGCCATATGGCCTGCGGTTGTCGCCGCCACCGAAGCTGCGGCGTTCGCCGTCGCCTTCACGTCGGGGGCGGTCACCGAAACCACGGTTGTCGCGGTCGCCCGAGGGACGGTCGCCGTAGGGCTTACGGTCACGGTCGCCACCACCGAAACCACGGTTTTCGCGGTCGCCCGAAGGACGATCACCATACGGCTTGCGATCACGGTCGCCACCACCGAAACCACGGTTTTCGCGGTCGCCCGAAGGACGGTCGCCGTACGGCTTGCGATCACGGTCGCCACCACCGAAACCACGGTTGTCGCGGTCGCCCGAAGGACGATCACCATACGGCTTGCGATCACGGTCCCCGCCACCGCCAAACCCGCGGTCGCCCGAGGGACGATCACCATAAGGCTTACGATCACGGTCGCCACCACCGAAACCACGGCCCGCGCCACCACCAGCAGCAGGCCTGTCACCATAAGGCTTCCGCTCCCCGCCACCAAAGCCACGGTCTTCACCGTCACGGCGGGGACGGTCACCAAAAGGCTTACGATCACGGTCGCCACCACCGAAACCACGGCCCGCGCCACCCCCGGCAGCAGAACGGTCACCGTAAGGCTTCCGCTCACCGCCACCAAAGCCACGGTCTTCACCGTCACGGCGGGGACGGTCACCAAAAGGCTTACGGTCGCGGTCACCGAAGGGCTTACGCTCACCGTTGCCGGCTGGGCGCTTTGCAGGATCGTTGTTGTCCCGGTTTTCCCGTCCCCTGAAGCCGCGGGGATCCCCGCCGGAGTTGTTGTTTCCCCTGAATGAGCCCCGGTCGTTCCCGCGGTTGCCGCCGTTGTTCTCGGCCATGTGGATTCCTCCTGTTGAGAGCCGACCGCTGGCGCAACTGCAGTGGCTCATATGCGTGTTTCGTTTACTACGCAACCCGAAATCAAGCGCTTCCAAGTCCGTACATCTTCATCAATTCTAGGCGAGCCGTCCTAATCGCAGGCACGCGGCAGCATAATCCGGCGGGGATCGTGGCCATGTTCACATCAACCCCCAATACACCGGCGTACCCTGATCATGGCATCAGACCGCTCCCACCAGCGTGTACCGGCTGAGCCGCCGCCCGGATTGACGTGCACTGGCGATGACTTCGCGGCTGGTCAGCACCTTCCTTGGGCTCATCCAGCCTTGCGAGGGCTTGTGCAGCGCATATCCGCCGCCCACAGTGATGGCAGCATGCTGGGCCAGGCCTGTAGGTGAACGCCAGACGAGGACCGTACCCGCATTGCTGTCATTTCCGCCGGGTACAGCCACCATAGCGAGCCACTTCTCAAACGATTCCTGGACCATCCACGTGTCGGCCGCGTCCACAACACCGGCTGCTGCCATGACAGTGCCAAAACAATTCGGACCACTGGCCGATGGAAAGGTACCGGCCAAGGACCTTGCGCCAGGCAACAGGGCATCTGCTGTTTTCCATACGCTCCGGGGCAAACCACTCGGCCTGCCGGGCCAGAAGACCAGGTTCAATCCGGATGCCGAGTGCGAACATCCTATTAGTGCCGGGTAGTTCCCCGATTTACGCTATCGGTTGTGGTTGTTATTCGGGGTGTTTGGGGACCGTATCTGATAGG